>NZ_JBHUXZ010000008.1:0-21528 GCF_042668985.1 Gordonia sp. NPDC057258 | reverse complement strand
CACAACAGACAAATACACTCCATAAATCGTCGCCTTCTTAATATTTTTAAAATACACAGTTACAAATCTCACCAAGGCACACATATTTCTTCTTTCGTGGCCCCAATCGCAACCAAAGACGACATCTCTCGTTTCGGGTGACCTCAGCTTCGACACGCGCCAGAAACGCATTTGCCACCGGCTGCGACAATGTACCCGTGAGTAGGCCCCATGTTTCGCACCTCAACCAGAACCTCAAGCCGCTCGAGCAGTCGCTCAAGCTGCAGAACGTGTGCTACGAGATCCGCGGTCCCGTCCACGCGCACGCGCAGCGGCTCGAGGCGGAGGGCCATCGAATCCTCAAGCTGAACATCGGCAACCCGGCGCTGTTCGGTTTCGAGGCCCCCGACGTGATCATGCGCGACATGATCCACGCCCTCCCCTACGCGCAGGGCTACTCCGAGTCGGCCGGTGTCCTGTCCGCGCGTCGTGCCGTGGTGACCCGCTACGAGCTCATCCCCGACTTCCCGTACTTCGACGTCGACGACGTCATCCTGGGCAACGGCGTCTCCGAGCTCATCACGATGACGATGCAGGCGCTGCTGAACGACGGCGACGAGGTCCTGATCCCGGCGCCCGACTACCCGCTGTGGACCGCGATGACCTCGCTGTCCGGCGGGCAGCCCGTGCACTACCGCTGCGACGAGGAGAACGGGTGGAACCCCGACGTCGCCGACATCGCCGCGAAGATCACCGACCGCACCAAGGCGATCGTCATCATCAACCCGAACAATCCGACCGGCGCGGTCTACTCACGGGAGGTCCTCGAGCAGCTCGTCGAACTCGCCCGTGAGCATTCGCTGTTGATCCTCGCCGACGAGATCTACGACAAGATCATCTACGACGACGCCGAGCATGTGAACGTGGCGTCGCTGGCGCCGGATCTGTTGTGCCTCACCTTCAACGGTCTGTCGAAGGCGTACCGCGTCTGCGGTTACCGCGCCGGGTGGGTCGTGATGACCGGACCGAAGGACCACGCGCGCGGGTTCATCGAGGGCATGGGCATTCTGGCGTCGACGCGCCTGTGCGCCAACGTGCCGGGCCAGCACGCGATCCAGGTGGCCCTCGGCGGTTACCAGTCCATCGAGGCCCTCGTCTCCCCTGGCGGCCGGTTGTACGAACAGCGGAACGTGACCTGGGAGAAGCTGAACGAGATCCCCGGGGTCAGCTGCGTCAAGCCCAAGGGCGCGCTGTACGCCTTCCCCCGCCTCGATCCCGAGATCTACGAGATCCACAACGACGAACTGTTCGTCCAGGACCTGCTGCTGCAGGAGAAGATCCTGGTGGTGCAGGGCACCGGGTTCAACCTCGACGACCACAACCACTTCCGCATCGTCACGCTGCCGTGGTCCCGGGATCTGACCGAGGCCGTGGAGCGGATCGGCAACTTCCTGTCGTCGTATCGACAGTGATCCCGCGGAGTTCCGCGAGAAGTCCCTGGTGAGGGCCCGGTCATCCGACCGGGCCCTCACTGCTTTTCCGGGGTCTGGACATTTGTGTAACCGTTGGTAACGTGTACCTCCATCGGCGGGGCACACACAACGAGGTGACAGATGGCTCAACAGGCGATTCGACGACCCGAGTGGCGTCCGGGGACCGTCAGCAACAACGGGATCCGGCTGGCCACCTACGAGCTGGGCGATCCGTCGAAACCGACGGTGCTGCTGGTGCACGGCTGGCCGGACACCCACCACCTGTGGACCCACATCGCGCCGCGGCTGGCGGAGCAGTATCACGTGGTCGCCTATGACTGCCGCGGCTTCGGCGAGAGCGACCGCCCCCGGCAGGTCGCCGCCTACCGCCTCGACGAGCTCGCCGACGACCTGTACGCGGTCGCGGAGTCGGTGAGTCCCGACGACGCCGTACACGTGGTGGCACACGACTGGGGATCGGTGCAGACATGGGAGGCCGTCAGCCGCCCGCGCGCCAACGCCCGCATCGCCTCATTCGTCTCGGTGTCCGGCCCCAACCTCGACCACCTCGGTCAGTTCGTCCGCGATCAGGTCGCCAGCCCCACCCCTCGACACCTGCGCAATGTGCTCGCGCAGTCGATGTCGTCGGCTTACACAGGGCTGTTCCAGCTTCCGGTGCTCCCCAACGTGTTGTTGCGCGCGATGGGCAATCCGGCGGTGTGGAAACAGTTCCTGCGCGCGGTCGAGGGCACGCCACCAAAGAACGTCGACGTCGCCGACTCGTTGCGCCGCGACATGGTGAGCGGCCTCGCCCTGTACCGCGCGAACATCCGCGCCAAACTCCTGCGGCCCGATCCGCGGACCACCACGGTGCCGGTGCTCCAGGTGGTCAACGAACGCGACATCGCGCTGCGGCCGGCCATCTACGACATCACGCCGACGTACGTCGCGAAACTCTGGCGCCGCGACACCCCGACCGGACATTGGCTGCCCTACACCCACCCCGACTATCTGACCGATCTCGTCCTGGATTTCCTTGCGGTGCAGACCAACAGTGGAGCCCCGGCCCCGGTCATCGAGCGGGCTCGCCTGTTCACCGAACCGAAACCGCTGGCGGGCAAACTCGTCGTGATCACCGGTGCGGGCAGCGGCATCGGACGCGAGACGGCCCTGGCACTGGCCGAACGCGGGTGCGAGCTCGTCCTGGCCGACCTCGACCTCGCGTCCGCCGACGAGACCGCCCGCGCCTGCAAGGCCGCGGGGTCGGCCGCGCACGCCTACCTCCTCGACGTCTCGGACACCGCCGAGTTCGCCGCCTTCGCCGCTCGCGTCCGAGGGACCCACGGCATTCCCGACATCGTGGTCAACAACGCCGGAATCGGTTTGGCCGGCGGGGTGTTGGCGGCCACCGACGAGCAGGTCGACCGGCTCCTCGACGTCAACCTGCGCGGCGTCGTCACCGGCAGCCGGGAGTTCGGCCGGCAGATGGTCGAGCGCGGGGTCGGCGGGCACATCGTCAACATCGCGTCGGCCGCGGCGTTCACGCCGTCACGCAGCCTCGGCCTGTACTCGGCGTCGAAGGCGGGCGTCCTCCTCTTCTCCGAGTCGCTCCGCGCCGAGCTCGCCGAACACCGCATCGGCGTCAGTGCGATCTGTCCCGGGCTCGTCGACACCAACATCGTCTCCTCGACGCCGATCGCCGGCCTCGACGCCGAGACCGAACAAGCACGCCGCGATCGGCTCGACCGGTTCTACCAGCGCCGGGGGTTCACGCCGGACCGGGCCGCAAGTGAGATCGTCGCGGCCATCGAGCACAACAAGGCGGTGGTGCCGGTGACCGTGGAGGCGAAGGTGGGATACCGGATCTACCGCTTCGCGCCGTGGCTGGCGCGCATCGGCGCCCGTCAGAACGTCACGGGGTGAACCACATGACGCACACCGAGGATCACGCACACGACGACGCTTCGGCCGATCCCGGCCCCGTCGAACTGCACGCCCGGAACGTGGCATTCGACTGGGATGACGTCCCGCTGCATTGGATTCCCGGCCATCCGGTCGCGTCGAACTTCATCAGTGTGCTCAATCTCCTCCTGCCCGAGGGCGAACGATGGTTCGTGCAGACCTACAACGAGGCCCTTCCGCTGGTCGACGACGAGGAACTCGCCTCTCGCATGCGAGGATTCATCGGCCAGGAGGCGATGCACGCCGAGGCCCACGATCACGTCCTGTGGGAGTTCCTCGATCACCACGGCATCGACCCGCGGCCCTACCAGCTACAGATGGAGTGGATCTTCCGCAAGGTGCTCGGCCCGCTGGAGGGTGGCACCCAGGCGGCCCGCGACAAGCACCTCGTCGAACGCCTCTGGCTCATCGCGGCTTTGGAGCACTACACCGCCATCCTCGGCGACTTCGCGTTGAACAACACCTGGATCCGGGTCGGGGCGCACCCCACGATGACCGACCTGTTCATGTGGCACGGCGCGGAGGAGGTGGAGCACCGGGCCGTCGCACACGATGTCGCCGCGTACTTCGGCGACGGATATCTGCGTCGCGGCCGGGCGATGTTCGTGGTGCTGCCGATCCTGTTGATCCTCATCCAGCGGGGTTACCGATTCATCATGGGCCAGGACAGGTCGTTGTCGTACAACTACTTCCAGAAGACCTGGCATTACCACCGTGGGGTGCGGGCCGGCGTGCTCCCGAAGATGCGGACGATCGTCTTCGCCACCTTCAGCTACTTCCGGCCCGGGTTCCGGCCGGAGGACATCGGCAGCACCGCACAGGCGGTCGCCTATCTCGCGAGCTCGCCGGCCGCGCGCAACGCGGCGTGAGTGCGGACGGGAGAGCAGGGTCATGAACCAACGCGCGCATCCGCATTCGACAACGCTCACGCAACCACCGCCCCACCTGCACGGTCGCTGGCGGCACGATCCGCTGCTCACCGTCGGCACCATGATGTTCCGGGCGTGGTGGCCGGTCTGGCGGCCGCTGTCACCGCTGCGCCGAGGTGCGGTGCGCGACGGGACCACCCGGGTCCGGATCGTCGGACGCGAGGCGGTCGCGCGCGACGAGAACGTCATCGCGCTCACCCTCGCCGCCGCGGACGGTGGCGCGCTGCCGAACTGGCACGCCGGGGCGCACATCGATCTGTTGTTGCCGTCGGGACGCATGCGGGAGTACTCACTGTGCGGCGACACCGCGGATCGGGAGCACTACCGGATCGCGGTGCGCCGGATTCCCGACGGCGGTGGCGGTTCGGTCGAGGTCCACGACTCGTTGCGTATCGGCGACGTCTTCTCGATCAAGGGTCCCCGCAACGCCTTTCCGTTCGCGGTCCCCGGCCACGGATCACCTGCGCGCCGAATCCGCTTCGTCGCGGCCGGAATCGGCATCACCCCGATCCTGCCGATGCTCGCCACGGCCGAACGCTTCGGGCTGGACTGGTCGATGATCTACACCGGCCGCACCGCCGAGTCGATCCCATTTCTCGACGAGGTGGCCGCGTTCGGCGACCGCGTCACCATCCGGACCGACGACGTCCGCGGACTGCCGAGCATGGCCGAACTCGTCGGTCCCGTCGACGCCCCCGCCGACCTCGCCGTCTACTGCTGCGGCCCGGTTCCCATGCTGGAGGGGCTTCGCCGTCATCTCGCGACACGCGCCGACATCGAGCTGCACTACGAGCGGTTCAGCCCGCCACCGGTGGAGAACGGCTCCGAGTTCACGGTGACCCTGGCCTCGACCGGTCAGGAGATCCCCGTCGCCGCAGACGAATCGGCGCTCGCCGCGATCCGCCGAGTGGTGCCGTCGGTACCGTACTCGTGCCGGCAGGGATTCTGCGGCACCTGCAAGGTCAGGACGCTGTCCGGCGAGGTCGACCACCGCGACAACATCCTGACCGAACCCGAGCGCGCCGCCGGGACCATGCTGACCTGCGTCTCACGCAGTCCCGGCGGGAACCTCACCCTCGACCTCTGAGGCTTCCGCCCCCTGAGCTGAGGTGTGAGGAGCGCTGGCGACAACCCCTCCGCTCCCTGAGGTGCGAGGAGCGCTGGCGTCAACCCCTCCGCTCCCTGAGGTGCGAGGAGCGCTAGCGACGAGCCACGAAGGGTTCCCGCTCCCCCGCAACAAGAATGCCGCCGCGACGCCCGCGACCGCCGTGACGGCGACCGCGGCCCAGACCGCGTCGTGCAACCCGACCATGAAGGCGTCCTGCACCGCGATCCGGACCGCATCACCGATCGCGCCCGGCGCCTGGTCGGCCACCCCGGCCCCGGCCATCACCGATTGCTTCGCCGCGTCGACCGCCTCGGCCGGCAACCCCCTGCCCGACAGCCGGTCCCCGACCCCGGCGACATACGCCGACGTCAGGATCGATCCGAGGACCGCGACACCCAGCGTCCCGCCGATCTCGCGTGTCGTGTCGTTGACCGCACTGCCCGCGCCGGCCTGTTCCGGACGCAGCGCGTCCATGATGAGCTGGGTGCACGGGCCGGAGATGAAGGCGAGACCCGCCGCCATCAGCGACATCGCCCAGATGATGAGTTCCCAGTACCCGGAGTCCCGCGCGGAGAGCTCGACGAGCGCGAACCCGCCGGACATCAGGAAGGCACCGGTCACCGAGACCACCCGGGGCCCGAAACGGTGCGACAGTGCCATCGCAACCGGCGACAGCGCCGCCATCACGATCGCGAACGGAAGGGTACGGACACCGGCCGCCAGCGGACCGTATCCCTTCACCGCCTGGAAGAACTGCGTGATCAGGAAGATGAAGCCGAAGAGCGCGAAGAACGCCACGCTGATCATCCCGGCCGCGGTGGCGAAGCGCCGGTTGGCGAAGAGCCGGACGTCGAGGATGGGGTGCGCGATCCGCAGCTGTGTGGCCACGAACACCGCCAGGATGGCCACTGCGACAACGACACCCACTACAGTGCGCGCCATGGCCCAACCGACGTGGGGCGCCTCGATCAGGGTGAAGGTCAGCAGGCCCAGGCCGACGATCGAGAGCACGACCCCGAGCGCGTCGAACCGGGGCACCGACACCGGTCGCGTGCCGGGTACGACCGCCAGGATCATCGCGAGGGCCACTACTCCGAACGGGACGTTCACCCAGAACACCGATGTCCACGAGAAGTGTTCGAGGAGCCAGCCGCCGAGAACCGGTCCGATGGCCACTGCCACTCCGGAGACCGCCGCCCAGATCCCGACAGCCATCGCGCGTTCCCGGGCATCGACGAAGATGGTCGTGATGATCGCGAGCGTGGCGGGGAAGACCAGCGCCGCGAAGACCCCGAGCCCCGCACGGCCGGCGACGAGCTGCCCGAGGTTCTGGGATGATGCCGCCAGCACCGACACCAGCATGAAACCTCCGATGCCGGTGAGGAGCACCCGACGGTGCCCGAACCGGTCACCGAGGTAGCCGCCGGTCAACAGCAGGCCGGCGAAGACGAGCGTGTAGGCGTCGACGATCCATTGCAGGCCCGAGATCCCGGCGCCGAGGTCGCGGGCGAGCGTCGGGAGGGCCACGTTGACGATCGTGTTGTCGATCATCACGAGTAGTTCGGCGAAGCTGAGGGCGCCCAGCGCCCACCAGCGAGCATGCGTGCGTTCGGTTGGCATCGATCTTCTCCTGGTCGGGTGGCGCAAGCGGTTTCGGCGAGCCGTTAGAACAATGTCCCATCGTTGTAGAACAGTGTTCTACTCAAGGAGAACACCGTTCCAGTAGGTTGTCAATATGTCCCCCGCGAAGCCACGCACGCGTACAGCAGGCGCCGACGTCCGATCCGCGCTGCTCCGGGCAGGTCGCACGATCCTCGAGCGCGATGGCACGGCCGGTCTGACGGTTCGGGCCGTGGCCGGTGAGGCGAAGGTCGCCCCGATGGGCGTCTACAACCACTTCGACGGCCGGGACGGCCTGCTGGACGCCCTGGTCACCGACGGGTACGCGGAGTTCGGACGGGCGATTGCGACGAGGGAAGACGATCCGGCGACTCGTCTGCGCAACGCCGGTGTGGCGTACCGGAAGTTCGCACTCGCCAATCCGGTGCTCTACGGGCTGATGTTCTCTGCGCAGTGCACGCCCGAGATCGACGTGGCCGCAAACGCATTCGAGGTCCTCGTCGACACCATCCGGTACGGCCAGGTGGCCGGGGTCATCATGTCCGCCGACCCCGTCGAACAAGCCATGCAGACCTGGTCCGCCGTTCACGGCGCCGTGAGTCTCGAACTCGCCCATGCCTATCACCCCGACGTCGATGCATCGGCGAACTACGAGAACGTCCTCGACTTCGTGGCGCGCGCACTGGCGCCCCGGCCCGGCGACTGAGACCCGGCTCGGACACGGTCATCGGGTTGGTGCGTCAGGGCAGAACGATCGGCGGCAGACCGGGAAGCGGGATCGTCACGCCGCCCGGCGGACGCGGAGTCCGCGGCCGGGGGCGAGGCCGCGGCGCGGGTTCCTCCGCGGAGGGCGTCGTCGTCGCCGGCGGAGGAGGAGTCGTGTACCGGCGCGCCGGTTGCCGGGCCTCGGCATAGATTGCGGGATCGGCGAATTCGGGTTCCGGGGTGGCGGTGGTGCGCTGGGGAAGCGGCGCGGCCACGGTCGGCGACGCCTCATCGTGTCCGACGGCCAACGCCGTGGCCACCGCGACGACGGCCACCGCGCACAGCAGCGCCACCGCGGCGAGAACGCGCTTGCCTCCGTGCCGCCGTCGGCTCGCGCCGGCCGCCTGCGGCCCTGCAACGGACACGTCGGAGTGCGGTGGAGCCCCGATGGCCGACCCCGTGTCCGCCGAATACCCGGCCATCGGATCGACGTTCACCTCCCCATCGCCGGACCGGACGGGCGGCGTGGGCGTATGCGCCGACGTCCACCGTGGCGCAGACTCGGCCGACGGCGGCGGCTCGGCAACCGGATTCGTCGGCGTGCGCTGATCGTGACCGACCGGAGAGAGCTCGGAGAACTGCTGGTCGTCCCGAAGCGGCTGGGCGCGAGGGACATCCGGGGCAGCAACATACGGAGCGAGCGCCCCGAACGCCGTGGCCACCACCGGTGGCGACTGGGTGACGGACTCGAAGATGGGGGTGTCGTGCGTATCGTGCGTATGGTCGTCGCCACTCGGAGCGATCTCGGCCATCTCGGCAGGGGCCGAGAAACCGTCATCCGACCGGGTCGGGACCGCATCCTGTTCGGCGGGCGGGGTCGCCACTCCCGCGTCTGGTTCGATCACATCGCCGGACACCGCGATCGGGTGCGGTACCTCCGGTTCCGCCGCGTGTCCGCCGTGCGCCGGGGGCCGAGTGATGCTCCCCGACGGATCGACGTCGACGACCGGCACGGGTACGGCTCGCGCGATCGCGTCTCGGAGGCCGGGCCATGCGCTCACGCGATCGGTGACCACGACCGCGGGGGCGGAGGCTCCGGACACCGCCGCGCGAGCGAGGTCCTCGGCGCGTGCGGTCAGCGGGGCTCCGGCTTCGGCGACGTCGCGGCGCGCCATGCGGAACAGTCGGATGTGGTCGCGGCCCATCAGGAAGGTGCCGTCGGACTCGCGGAGCCGCTCGCGGCCGCGGGTGACGAGGTCGAGGACCTCCTCGTGCCATTCGCGCGAGGTCGGTGCCGCCACCCGCCCGACCCGAACGAGATGGTCGGCGATCACCTCATCCAGGACGGCGAGGGTGAGACCGGAATCGGAGTAGGAGTCCGCGACGGTCCCTCGAGCCGGGTCCAGGCGTCCCACCGAGACGCCCGCCCGCGGATCGAGGTCGAACAGCACGACCTCGGCGTTCTGCGCGATCCCTCGCCCAGCGAGTTCGGCGCGCACGGCGTCGACGACGGCAGCACTGACCGTGACCTCTGCCTGCGCAGACGTCGGTGTCACGGCCGGATCGGCCACCGTGTCGGTCATTTGGTTGATTCCTGCACCTCACGTGCACCTCGCCTCATGTCCCCCACCGGCGAGAAGGTGCCCCCTGGACAGTCGCGAGCTCAACCTAGCACGACTCAGCGGACGGTGGCCTCCGGCG
Organism: Gordonia sp. NPDC057258; assembly: GCF_042668985.1. NCBI lineage: Bacteria > Bacillati > Actinomycetota > Actinomycetes > Mycobacteriales > Gordoniaceae > Gordonia > Gordonia sp. NPDC057258. The sequence continues at coordinate 12,052 of NZ_JBHUXZ010000008.1, read as the reverse complement.
CATATCCGTTCACCTGCTCGGACGGTTGGTTTCGCGGCGCAGGGCGGGTGGGAGCGGGGCCGCCCAGGGCGCGGTAGTCCCAACCCGCGTCGCGCCACATCTGCGGGTCGAGGCAGCGCCGACCGTCGACGATGCGCTTGGCGCGGACGACGCCCTCGAGTTCTTCGGGCGCCATGTGGACGAACTCGGCCCACTCGGTGGCGATAACGACGACGTCGGCCCGGTCGCACGCGTCGCGCGCCGAGGTGGCGTAGCCGAGGCTCGGGTGGACGCGTCGTGAGTTGTCCATCGCCTTCGGGTCGAAGACGGTCACCGATGCCCCTTCGAGCGCCAGCCTGCTGGCCACCGTCAGCGCGGGTGAGTCACGGACGTCGTCGCTCTCCGGTTTGAAGGCGGCGCCCAGGACGGCGACGTTGCGCCCGAGGACCTCGCCGCCGAGGGCCTCGAAGACCAGTTCCACCGCCGCACCCCGGCGACGCATGTTGATGGCGTCGACCTCCCGCAGGAAGCCGACGGCCCGCGGGGCGCCCATGTCGTCGGCGCGCGCGGTCAGGGCGCGGATGTCCTTGGGCAGGCAACCGCCGCCGAAACCGAGACCGGCGTTGAGGAATCGGCGTCCGATCCGCGGGTCGTGCCCGATCGCGTCGGCGAGGGTGTTGATGTCGGCGCCGGCGATCTCGCACAGTTCACTGATCGCGTTGATGAACGAGATCTTGGTGGCCAGAAAGGCGTTCGCCGAGACCTTCACGAGTTCCGCAGTGGCCCAGTCGGTCTCGATCAACGGCACGCCGGTCTCGAGGATCTCGCGGTAGATCTCGCGGGTGACCTCCCCGGCCGACGACCCGGCCTCGAGGTCGTCGGCCGTGTTGAGGCCGCTCGGGTCGAGCGAACCGGTACCGAGGACGAGCCGATCCGGCCGGAGGGTGTCCTCGACGGCGAATCCCTCGCGCAGGAACTCCGGGCTCCACGACAGTTCGACATCCGCCCCGGCGTGCGACAGCACCGAGATCCGTTGTGCGAGTTCGGCGCAGGTGCCGACCGGTACGGTCGACTTGCCGATGATGAGGTGTGCGCCCCGTAGCGTCGGCACGAGCGCGTCGATCGCCGAGTACACGTGCGAGAGGTCGGCCCGGTGTCCGCGGGGTTCCTGCGGGGTCCCGACGCCGAGGAAGTGCACCGAGGCGTGGTCGGCGGCCGCGAGATGGTCGGTCGTGAAGCGGAGTCGTCCGGCGTCGATGTTGCGGCGCAGGATGTCGGCGAGCCCCGGCTCGAAGAACGGGACCTCGCCGGCCTGCAGGCGTTCGATCTTGTACGGATCGACGTCGATGCCGACGACGTCGTGCCCGAGTTCGGCCATGCAGGCCGCGTGAGTGGCACCGAGGTAGCCGCATCCGATCACCGTGAGCTTCATGAGGGCAACGGTTACCCAGCTGGAACCACCGGTAACCATCCTCGCCGTGGCGGGTTGTCATCGGCTGGGTGAACTTCCGGAGCCGCGCCCACCCCGTCCGTCCACCCGCCGGTTGAGCCGAGTCGAAACCCCTCAGTCGTGCTTCTGGAAGTTCAGGTACGCCTTCGACGGGGTGGGGCCGCGTTGTCCCTGGTATTTCGATCCGACCGACGCGCTGCCGTATGGCTCCTCGGCCGGGCTGCTGAGGCGGATGAGGCACAGCTGCCCGATCTTCATGCCGGGCCAGAGGGTGATCGGAAGGTTCGCGACGTTCGACAACTCGAGGGTGATGTGGCCGGAGAAACCGGGGTCGATGAAGCCCGCCGTCGAATGCGTGAGGAGGCCGAGCCGGCCGAGTGACGACTTGCCTTCAAGTCGGCCGGCGAGGTCGTCGGGCAGCGAGCACACCTCGAGGGTGGACCCCAGCACGAACTCGCCCGGATGCAGCACAAAGGGCTCGCCGTCGGCCGGTTCGACCAGCGAGGTGAGTTCGTCTTGGCGTTGTGCGGGGTCGATGTGGGTGTAGCGGGTGTTGTTGAACACCCGGAACAGGCCGTCGAGCCGGACGTCGACGCTGGAGGGCTGGACGAGGGCGGGATCGAACGGATCGATGGCGAGGCGCCCGTCAGCGATCTCGGCGCGGATGTCGCGGTCGGAGAGCAGCACGGTGTCGAGGTTATCGAATGGTCAGGGAGGATCTGCGCCGGTGTCGGTCGGCGCCGACCCTCCGCTCTCCGGCACCGCTGTTCTGCGCCGCCGGACATCAGCGCGCATGCGGTCGAGGATCGCGTCGGTGCGATGCACATGGTTGATCCGCGGCGTCGACGACGGGTGCGAGCGGGGCGGGTGCCAGACGGCGCGGCCGGCGTCGACCCCATCGGTGGCGATGGTGGTGGCCCACTGATCCACGCCGGTGCCGACCACCCGGTTGTGTGGTGGGCAGGCGGTCGCGAGGGTGTCGAGGTCGGTGGAACCGCCGTGGGCGTCCCACTCGGCGACGTGGTGGATCTCGCAGTCGAACGACGGCCGCGTGCATCCCGGGAAGGTGCAGCCGCCGTCGCGGGCGACCGCGGCGATTCGTTGTGCGCGCGAGGCCAATCGCCTGGACCGCCCGAGGTAGAGCACCTCGCTGGAGTGGTCCCGGAACACCGCGAGATGATGCTGCGCGTCGGCGGCGAGGCTGATGGCGTCCTTGATGGGTAGGAGGGTTCCCGTCGCGGTCCGTGCCGGGTCGCCGGCCGCGTCGCGCAGCGCCGATTCGGTGATGGAGACGACGAGGTGTGGCGGCAGTCCGTTATGCGAACCCCCGAGCGCGCCGGCGTCGAGCACGAAGCGCAGCATGGCGCGCAACGCGTCGTGGTTCCGCTTCTCGGCCGTGCGCTCGTCGCGTCCGGCAGCGGCGGCCAGCGCGTCGGGGTCCGCGGCGGCGGGGTTGCCGGTGGGCGACTCGGGATCGGCGGGATTGTTCATCCCGGGAGCGGCCCACACCGACAGGACGACGTCGAACATGGCGCGCGTCACGGGGTCGAGCGTTGCGGTCAGGCGGGACATCAGTTGGGCGTCTTGCGGCCCGAGTTTGAGTCCGCGGTTACGGGCGCGGTCGCGATCGTCGGAGATGGTTCCGTCGGGGTCGAGGTGGGCCAGGATGCGGGCGCCGAGGTCACGGAGCGACGACGGGTCGTACTCGCGTGCGTAGTGCGCGAGCGTCGCCTCGGCGGCTTCCCGGTCGGCAGGGTCCACGTCGGCGGGGATCTTGCGCATCACCTCGATGACGACGTCGACGTGGCGTCCCGAGATCTCGCCGTCGGCAACACCTTTGGCGGTCTCGGGGAAGCGCGGTTCGAGCGGCACCCCCTGCATGTCCGGGAACCTGCCCAAGGCCCAGACCCGGTTCATCAGGCGGGTCGCCTCGCCGCGCCGGTTCAGCGCGTGGCACAGGAAGTTGGAGACGGTCTGGCACCCCATCTTCCGGTACGCCGACCGCTCGTCGATGTCGACGATGTGGTCGGTGAACAGCGACAGCATCCGTCGTTCGGCACGCTCGTGCTCGATCGCCACCTGTAGGAGATCGGTGTCGGAGCAGTCCGTGGACTGCGTCTCGGCGATCTCGTCCAGCAGCGCACGTAGGCGCGCGTACTGGTCGAGAAGAAGTGGTTGTGGTGCAGATGGCTCGGTAGAAGCCATGATTTCATCCCCCGTCATCATGGCTCAACTCGAAACTACGTTCGAGACTACCGGCCGGCCGCCCGGCGCGCAACCCTTCTGGCGAATTATTCTGCGTCGCAACCGAATCGCGTCGGGTCAATCCGTCCCATCGCCGCCCAGATGTCGCACTTCGTTGCGTCTGACGCCACGATCCGCGACATCTGCGCGTGCCGACGACCGGCCCGGCCACGGGTTTGCTAGGCTGTCGTTCGCGAGTCCAGCACTCGCACGCCGATGTAGTTCAATGGCAGAACATCAGCTTCCCAAGCTGAATACGCGGGTTCGATTCCCGTCATCGGCTCCACCAAAAGCCCTGGTCAGAGTGTTTTGACTGGGGCTTTCGTGGTTCGTTCGGACGATTCGGGGCCGCACAGGGGCCGCGTCCGAGACCACATCAGCGCGCTTATTACACACCACACGAGCGAAGCCATACACTGCCTGAGGAGTGCGCCCGAGTCACGAACGAAACGAGAGGTCGTATGCCTTCGCCTGGAATCTCCGAGACGGAGACCGTCGTCAAGCGGGTGCTCCCCTACCTCCAACGGAGAGGTTACGAGCTGGACGACTTGAGCTTCGAGTTGCCAACCGCGGAGGACGGATCGGCACCCAAGTTCGTCGACATCTCCGTCACAGCTGGGGGCACGAAGCCGAAGTTCCTGATCGAGGCGAAACGCCAGTCGCATCGGTTGCTCAAGAGAGATCGCGAACAGGCACTTGACTATGGCACGACCCTGAGCGTGCCTTTCGTAGTCCTTACGAACGGTGCGGAGCTGGAGATCCTCAACACCCAGACTCGGGAGCAGATGCGCGTAACGGATTCACGCGCCGGCCGGACGATGATCCCCCACAAGGCAAACCTCACGGCCGTCCTCAAACGCATGAGGACGAACCCGATGAGCAATGACCTGAACCTGACCGACAAGTCGCTCCCCTTCCGTCCAGGACTTCCTCTCAAGCAGTTGAATGCACTTTTCGCTCGGTGCCACAGCAAGATTAGACAGCTGGAAAAAGACGAAGATAACGCATTCGCCGACTTCTCGAAGCTGCTGTTCCTCAGATTGCTGGAAGAGAAGGAGGACGATCCAGTAACTTCACCCGGCTTCAAACTCCCCTACTCGACGCGCTTTCACGAGCTCGCGGACAAACCATCTGCGAACGCAGATGAAGTAAAGACTTTGGTTGACGAGATGATCAGCCGGTGCCGCGCGCAGTACGGTGATGTGATTACAGATAAGCTGCATATCAAGAAGCCGTCTACTTACGCTTACTTAGTGACAGAGCTATCGAAAGTATCCTTCACCGACAGCGGACTTGATACCAAGGGAGCTGCTTTTGAGTATTTCGTCCGCGCAACCCTCAAGGGCAAGAAGTTAGGACAGTACTTTACGCCACGTCAACTCGTCGATCTGATGCTCGTAATGGTGGGCGAGCAATTGATCGTCGATTCGGTTGCTACCGGTGAGCCCATAAAGGTCCTAGATCCGGCGTGTGGAACCGGCGGCTTCCTAGTGTTTCTGATGAAACACAGCCTAGAAGAAATTGACCGCCGAAGAAAAGACCGGCGACTGACCAAGGCCAGCGCCGACAAGTTAACAAAGCGTGTGATGGAAGAAACCTTCTATGGCGTAGATGCGAACTCCGGTGTGGCTTCATCAGCAAAAATGAACATGATCATATCCGGAGATGGTCACACCAATATCATATGTGCCAACAGCCTGGATACGAACAATACGGTCTGGTCCCTCGAGAAGGCCGAGTATGACCTAATCATCAGCAATCCTCCATTCGGAACCAGCGAAACCGACCTTCCTCCGGATCAGCTGGCTGAATATCCGGTGCGGACCACGCGGGGACAGTTACTCTTCCTGCAACACATGCTAAAGTCGGTGGTTCCCGGCGGGACGGTTTGCACGGTCATCGATGATGGCGCATTGAACAATAATAATTCAGCCGAAACCCGGCGTTGGATTATGGAAAACTCCCGCATCCGGGCGGTCATATCGCTGCCCTCCGTGACTTTTGCTCCCAATAAGATATCAGTGAAGTCCAGTGTATTAATGTTCGAGCGCTTGGAATCGGTCGACGATCCAGAGGAAGAGTACGAGATTACATTCGCGTCACTGGACACGTTGGGATTCCATCCTTCAGGTGAGTTGATTAGAAACTTTGACACCAAAGAACTTCGGGATCAGGTTCGCAATCTCATGCAGGGGGATATTGGCGACGGAACGGAACAGCGAGGACATATTCGATCGTTCCCGGTTAGCAGTCACGATATTCTCGAGGACACCACTTGTCGTCTTGACTTCAAGTACTGGGATCCGGTTGTTATCAAGCGAATAGCCGAGCTCGTGGAGGGCGGCGGAGTTCCGATCAGCGCTATCAACACGATCGAAACCGCACGCGGGATTAGCCCCCGCGCAACTCAATACGTCGACGCAGCAGATGGCTATGCCATGGTTCTTAAGGCTGGGTCCTCCGTAACCAAGTTTGGCGAAGTGGTCGACTCAGGCGATTGGATTGAAAAGTCAACGTACGACGAGCTTGGCGATCGGGCGAAGGTTCAGAAGGGTGACGTCCTCCTCTCTTCCACTGGAACGGGAACGCTAGGGAAGGCCGGTGTATACGAGGAGGACACACCAGCGGTCGCCGATAGTCACATAACCATCATCAGGGTGGACCAGAAAAAGATCGATCCACGGTACCTGGCTGATTTTCTGAGAGACGGCTTTGGCCGAGTTCAATCTGACCGACTTTTTGCGGGTTCAACGGGGTTGGTAGAGCTATCCCGGGAGAATGTTGACTCGATCGTGGTTCCAAACCTCACCGTCAAAGAGCAAAAGCGTCAGTCGAAGCGGCTCCACGACGCACAGGGCAAGGCGGTCGACTCAGTCGCCCAGGCGGAGAGTGCTCTAGCAGCTGCCCGAATGGATTTCGCCGGATTCGACCTCGATGCGCTCGGGCTTCTCCCGACAGCCGACGAAGACAACTAACCGCGCAGTCGCACCACGTTCTCACCAGTCACCGGCGCACCCATCGCACCCAGAGCAGTCATGGCGTCGGCGTGGTCGTCTTCGAATAGGTGCGCGTAGACGCTGAGCGTGGTCGTGACCTTCGCGTGGCCCATGAACCGCGCGATCTCCAACGGCGCGATGCCCGCCGCCACGCACAGCGACGCGTACGTATGCCGCAGCGCATGGAACTTGAGGTCAGCGGGTAGCTGCGCGTGGCCGGCCATCCGGTTCGCCCGCAGCACCGCAGGCCGGAACACAGCCTTGTAGAACGTCGGGTGCCGCACCGGCTCGGTCCAGTCCAGCGCCAACCGCAGCTCCGCGTCGTGCACGTCGAGCGCTGCCAGGGCGTCTGCCTGTCGTCCGGCCTTCGCCTTGGCCGTGCGCTCGCCGTCCGCCTTGATGCCCGTCGGCCGCTCAGTCACGAGCCGCATCGCCGGGAACAGCGGGGCCGTCGGGTCGTCGGCGCGCGGGTGCCCGGCCAGGTAGCCGCGCAGTAGATCCACCGTCGCCGGGGTCAGCGGTACGCGCCTACGACTGCCGCGAGTCTTCGGCGCGACGTAGCTGGCGACGCCGTCGACAACCTGCACCGTTCGTTCCACGCGTAACGTCCCCGGCTTCGGGCGCGCGTTCGGGTTGACTGTTCGTATGGGCAGCTCGACGTCCCCCACCTGCAACCCCGCCAGCTCCGCTGCCCGCAATCCGGCCCAGGCTGCAATGTGGACGTAGACGTTGAACGGCCAGGGCGTTGCTGCGAAGAGGGCGGCAACTTGAGTCGCGGTGAGGAACTGGGCCGGGTCGTCTACGACGCCAGCAGTCCCGCCCGTTGCGCTGTGCTCCCCAGGCAGGCGGACGTAGTCGGCCGGGTTCGTCGTCAACCGACCGTCCACCACCGCCTGCGCCAACACCATCCGCACCAGGAAGTAGGCGTGGCGCACGGTGCTCGGTTTCTTCCCCGCCTTCACCAGCAGGTCGACCCACTCCGAGATGCGCTCGCGCTTGATGGCTTTGAGCGGGTACCCGCCGAACACCGCGTCTATCCCCAACGTGCCCATCTCGCCTCGTCGCTCCGAAGCTGGGGCGAGTGCGTAGGCGTATCCGCGTCGGGTCGTCGCTTTGAGGTCGTGGCGACTGTCGAGCCATGCCGTCGCCGCTACGCGGAACGTGACGTCGCCGGACCTCGGATCGAACGTGGTTCCGCGACGCTGATTGAAGTCGACGGTAGTCGCGTAGGCGTCGGCCTCCTTGCGCGTCCGGAAGCCGCCCTTGGTGCGGTGCTTGCCGTCGGGCGTGCGCCAGCGAACCTTGTAATACGGCTTGCCGTCGCGCTTGGACGTGAACTTCTTGACCGATGCCATCTCAGGCCACCCCTTCCCTATTCAGTACGCGGCGAACCGTGGCGTAGTGCCATCGGTAACCCCCACCCGGCGTTGCGATCCCGGCCTCATCGAGCCAGTTCGCGATAGCCTTCGGCCCCAGCCCTTCCTCGCGACGCATGCTGACGATCTCTTTCACCACGAGCGGGTCGATGCGACTTGGCCGGCCAAGCTTCTTGCCTTCGCGTTTTGCTCGGGCCAGGCCCTCCTTCGTGCGGACGCTGATGCGTCGGCGTTCCTCCGCAGCCACGGCGAGGCGAATGTCGGCGGTGAGCCGCTGGCTGGGTTCGCCGCTGTCCGCACCTTCGCAGTCCAGCAACCTCCAACCGTTCAACTCGGCCCGCTTGTAGAGTTCGGCAGCGTCGAGTTGGTCGCGGGTTGCACGGTCCAGTGCCCGCACCAGCAACGCATCCGCCATACCCGCTTCGAGGGCGTTGATCGCGACGGCTCGGCCATGCATCTCCGCAGCCTTGCCGCCACTGAGCACATCGCTTGTAACAGTGAACAACTGGTGGCCTCGGTCCTGGCAGTACTTGGTCAGGTAATCCTGTTGAGATCGCAGGCCGTAACCCTTCGTGTCCTGCACAGTGGTCGATACCCTCACGTAGCCAATAACTTTCAGCGGCCGATACTCCGCCACCTCCGGCTCGGCGGGCTGCGACTCGTCGGCCAGCGCGCGGCGTAGGGCCTCCGCTCTGGACGTGGACTTGCTCTTCGTCATCGTTCTCTCTCCTGCGTTTCGGCATAGTGCGTGGTGGACGGGCGTCGGAAACGTGAAACGGTCGTTACGACGGTTCCGACGACGCAGACGGTACGCCATCCGATCGCTGCCAGAACGGCCACAGTTGTTCGGTGGCAACTCATTTCGTAAGCACTCGGCCCCGCTCGGTCGCTCCGAGTCTCGCTACGATCGCGGTTCTACCCAGGTACCTCCAACGCTCCCCACGTTGAACGCTCGGTCGGCCTACCGGGAAGGGTCCGGCGTCTCAGCGTCTTAGCGTGGCGATGGACGTGGCCGGCGTGGACCGGGTACCCGAGGCGGGTTCCGGCGGGAGGTTATCGACGGCCAGACGGAAACAGGCGTTCAGACCGGTGACTAGATCGATCAACCGATCTCATGCACCCGCTGTGGTCTCGTCCACCGAACGGAGTCCTGAGCTGCGCTTCATCTCGGGAGACGGGGAGACGGGTACCGCTACCCGTCTCCGCTCGACGCGAGCGCCGAGGAGGGCTAACGCGAACCAGCAATTTCTCTCTATCCAGGCACTTTGCATTCTTGGAGTCGTGCCCTTCGTTCGGTCGCGCCCTCGCCTCCCGGACGAGACGGGTATCCGCTACCCCTCTCCCCGTCTCAGCGAACCCACTAATCCGGGCCGGTCAGTCGGACCCGGTGCCCGCTCTTTCCGTGATACTCGGTCTCCTCCACTTCAACCCTGCCGGTCTCGGCCAGTGCCTTAATCGCCCTGTCGAGGTATGGTTTATGCTTCTGCCCACACGCCTTGGCCAGTCTGTTTCGTGCCAGCGGCCCGTTGTTGTTGCGTAACACTGTGATTATTCGTTCGGCAGTCACCGCGACAGTTGCATCATCGTTCTCCTTCAAACGCGCGCTGTGGTTCTCCGCTGCGTGGTCTTGCTCTGCCCGCGCTCGACCCCTCGCCGCATTCTGTTTGCGCTGCGCGCCCGCCAACTCCCTACGCACGTCGTCGCGGGTACGGTCGCTGACCGCCATCACCGTCCCGGCCAACAACCAGTCTTCGTCGGTTACCTCATCAGTCCGCCCATTCATCCACATCAGACCCGCCGCGACCTTCAGCCGCGTCAGAAGAGCGTGTCCGTCGAGGGTCTTCGCTTCGCGACGGTGTTGTTTCCTTTTGTTGTCGCGGACCGTCTTTCGCACAGCGTCTGGGACCTTGAGTACTTGTTGCTCCCTCCGTTGCACCTCCTCGCCGAGTCGGAGCCAGGCGATCTTGAAGAGGCTGGTGTCGTTGGGGTCGGGCGGCGCCCCCTCCTGAGTGACGACCTTGCCCTTACCTGGCCATCGAGGCAGGACTATCACGCCGTCAGGCTCGTCCTCGTCGTCATCAGACACATTCGGGTCCCAAGCGGGCAACCATAGGAACCTCTGCGGCGTCCCACCATCCTCCGACTCAAACAGCACGCGGGAGCGCTCCGGCTGTATGCCCACGGTCATCACCATGCGGTAGCGGTGGTCTTCGACATTGAAGCGGTTCTCGTCGTTCTTGTTCGCGAAACCCAGCTTCTCGCCCGACCACGCCTCGCGAATCACGCTGCCCAACGTCGCACCACTTCGCGATAGCAGACTGGCAAGACGGTCGATCTCGTTGACGCTGAACAGTACTGAGTTGCGGATGTCGATTTGCTCACCCTTGTACTTGCGGGCGTACTCTCGCGCGATCCCCTCACCGGTACCTAGGTTGACTTGGTGCACGGGCGGCTCCACTTTCATGAAGTCCTTGACGACAGAGTGCGACGAGCCCTTGCCGTCCCCGGATACACCCACCAACCCGACGAAGAGGTTCAACCCCGTACGCGATCCGATCAGTTCCGGGAGCATGACCGTTGGCGGTATTACCGCTACCGCCCGAGCGAGTGCGCACCCGAAGACCGACCATGGTGACATCAAACGCGCCCGAGCGGCTTGGCGCAGCTGTTGTAATTCCGGTCGCGCAGCCCAGAACGACTCTTCGTCTGCGACGGCATCCCGGTCGGCCCGCGCCAACGTCTCGGCAGGGTCAGCGATCTTGGCTTGTGCGATCGCCCAAAGCACCAGACGGTTGAACTCGCCAGTCGACGGACCCTTCCGGCCATCCTTTCTTCGACCGTCCCAGCCGAACGAGTCCACAAACGCTTCTTGAAAGAGGTTGTGTACCTGGGCTGCCGGGTAGAACCCGACAATCACCTCCCGGAAGGCCCAGCACAACGCCGAGAGCATCGACTGATGAGCGCTCCCACCGCCCCTCACCTCATTCTCGAACCAATTCAGCGGCCCCCACAACGCCTCCAATCGTTCATCCCGGCCGTTGTCGGGGTCGGCTACGAAGCGATCGAACTCTGCGTCCGTCAGCTGAGGCTGCTCGTTGACGGGAGCCTTCTTCAGGCACCGCCGCAACACCGAAGGGAGTAGCGGTACCTCGCCACGACTTTCCCACTTGTACTCGCCCGTCGTCTTCGCATGCGGCGACGGCTCCAGCATTATGTACCCGTTGCCTCCTCGCACGTCGCCGAAGGCCGCAAACTCACCGGCGCTTAGGCCCGCGCCGAAGTCGTCTACAAAGACGTAGTGCCCTCGGTCTGGACTGTCGGTTCCCTCGCGGCGCGAGCGCTGCCAGAGTCCCTTTCGCAGCGCAGCAGCCAGTTCGTCCGGTATTTCGGCAAGCGATCCACAGTCCAGGTCGAAGGCCACGAGGCCGCTCGGCCCCATGTGTAGACCTATGCTGTCAACGGCCAGTTTGATGTCCCCGCTGGTGGCCAGGTAAAAGTCCCCACCCTGTGCGGGATGTTCTAGGTCGGTGGCACCTCCGTTCGGTGTGTCATGCGGTAGGAGTCGCCGTCGGTGATGACGATGGTGGCGTGGTGCAGGAGCCGGTCGAGGATGCTGGCGGCGGTGGTGTGTTCGGGCAGGAATCGTCCCCATTGTTCGAAGGGCCAGTGGCTGGCGATCGCGAGAGATCGGCGTTCGTAGGCGCCGGCGACGAGCCGGAACAGCAGTTGGGTGCCGGTGTCGTCGAGCGGGGCGAATCCGATCTCGTCAAGGATGAGCAGATCTTGGCGCAGCAGGGTGTCGATGGTTCTGCCGACGGTGTTGTCGGCCAGCCCGCGATACAGGGTCTCCACGAGGTCGGCGGCGGTGAAGTACCGCACTTTGTGTCCGGCGTGCACTGCGGCGATCCCCAACCCGATCAGGGTGTGACTCTTACCCGTCCCGGCAGGGCCGATCAGGGCGACATTATGTTGCGCCCGAACCCATTCCAGTGAAGACAGGTATTCGA
>NZ_JBHUXZ010000007.1:0-172192 GCF_042668985.1 Gordonia sp. NPDC057258 | reverse complement strand
ATTGCGGACGGCGGGCCCCGGTGTCGTCTGGAAGCCGGCGTCAGGATCGGTCGGCGGTGTCGAAGCTGATCTCGAAGCCGTCGGTCCAGGCCGACCCGGATCCGGCGATCTGCTCGTAGAGGCCTTCGATGGTCTGGGCCGTCGAGATCGCCTGGTCGGGGTTCTGCGTGCCGAAGTTGCCGCTCGAGGAGATCCCGACGAGGACATACCGTCCGCCACGGGTCTCCTGGTACCACGGTGAACCCGAATCCCCGCCGAGGACGACGAGTTCGGCGTTGACGAGACGATGCTCGGGCGCGGCGTCCTGATGCAGCAGGGCGGTCACGGTGCCGACGGTCGTCCCGGTGCGTTCGCCGGTCTTGGCGACCGGTTCGCCGACCTCGGGGTCGGCCGCCGTAGCGAACACGGGGTCCACCTCCCAGTCGTCCTCGATCGCGATGACGGTGTAACCGCGGGGATCGGCGAGCGTGATCGACCCGTCGGGGGTGCCGCCGTCGTCCTGCCAGTCCACGACCTCACCGATCGTCTCGCCGTCGGTGGTGGTGACCTCGTCGCCGACGCCCTCGGCGCAGTGCCCGGCCGTGACGGCGAGACGGTCACCGTCGGCGTTGGTCCCGAAGAACCCGATGGAACACAGGCCGTCGCCGATCAGGATGCCCTGGCCGGCGGTGAGTGTGTCGGCGTACTCGGGCGTGATGGCGGCTGCGGGGGCGGTCGTGCCCATTGCCACGGCCAGAGCGGCCAGCAGGGTGGTCGCGGCGGCGACGTGAGGCTTGATCATCGGGGGTCCTTTGCTCCGAGAGGGTGTCTGCTCCCTTCGAGCCGAACCCGGGCCCCGCGGTGTGCCGGCCGGACTCCGAATCATTCGACCGGCCGACGGTCTTCGCAGACCCCGGGCCCGCCTAGACTCTGCAGACATGGCCGGTGAGGAGAAGCCGCAGCTGACGGTGGCGCGGCGTCGGGACGCCGGCGGGATCTCGGCGGCGAGCGCCGTGGCCGAACTGCTCCGCACCGCACCGGTGATCGGCCGGGCCGACATGACCGTCCGCCAGGCGGCCGCGTTGATGACCGAGCGCGGACAGGACTACGTGGTGATCCCGCTGCCGGACCGGAGCTTCGGCGTGCTGACCGACGGCGACATCCGGGCCGAGGTGGTCGCGGCCGGCCGCAGCGTCGACACCTCGGTCGGGGAGATCGTCACGGAACCGGCGTTCGTCGTCGATGCCGGTGCGGCGTCGATGGACGTGCTGACCGAGCTCGTCGACCGCGATCTGGCGATCGTCCCCGTCCGTGGCGCCGACGGCGAGGTGATCGGTGTCGTCGGGGCGGGGGATTTCGTCGCCGACCCCGTCGGTGCGGGCATCCCGCTGCGCGAACAGATCCGACGTTCGATCGACGTCGAGGAGCTGCAGGGGCATGCGCGCAGGCTGCCGCAGTTCGTGGCCGACCAGGTTCGCCGGGACCGACCGCCGTACGAGATCTCGCGCGCGGCGTCCATGATCGTCGACGCGGTCGTCGGTCGCGCGCTCGATGTCGTCCTGACCGCACATCCCGAACTCGATCCCGCGGCGTTCACCTGGTTGTCGCTGGGCAGCAACGCCCGTCGGGAACCGGTGCTGAGCTCGGACGTGGATTCGGCTGTCTCCTTCGACGATTCGGCCGGCGGCGAGATCGAACGCTATCGGGCAGCCTTCGGTGAGGTCGACGAGGTGTTGCGGAACGCGGGACTGCGGGTCGACGACAACGGCGCCGTCGCGTCGAAGCCGCTGTTCGCGCGGACCCACACGCAGTGGCAGACGGCGGCGCGAGCGTGGATCGATGATCCGCTCGCCGGCAAGGGCATGATCTTCACATCGCTGATGCTCGACGGCCGGCCTGTCCGCGGGCGCGCCGCGGTGTCGGCGACGCCTGCGGTCGCGATGATCGCCGGGTTGCGGCGCGACCCGCGGACGATGAATCTGCTGCTGGCCGAAACCCTTTCGACGCGTGCCCGGTTGCGGTCCCGGCGGGATGTGTTGACCGGTCGGGGCAACATCGTCGACATCAAGGGGCATGCGGTGACACCGCTCGTCAACATCGCGCGGTGGGCCGCGGTCAGTGTGGGTTCGACCGACGTCGACACCCGCGGCCGTCTGCGCGCGGCGTCCGGCAGCGAGATGTTGCCGACCGATCAGGCGTCGACGCTCATCGAGGTCTTCGAGGTGCTGCAGCGCGTTCGGCTGCGATATCAGGTCGCACAGTTCGACAACGGTGATCCGCCCGGCGATCGGTTCGATGTCAGGCAGTTGTCCCCGCTGGACCGCAGCCTGCTCGGGCAAGCGGTCCGCGAGATCGCCGGAGTGCAGCGCCGCATGTCGACCATGAGCCGACTTCTTCCCGGACCCGAGCAGGTGACCTGAATCCCGATGTGCCTGATCCTTTTTGCGTGGAACGCGCACCCCACTCAGCGGTTGATCGTGGCCGCCAATCGGGACGAGCAGCACCGTCGCCGCACCTTCGCGCTGTCGCACTGGGACGACCTGCCGATCCTCGGCGGTCGCGATGCCGTCGCCGGCGGTACGTGGATGGCTGTCTCGGCCGAGGTCCCCGACCGGGTGGCCATGGTCACGAACGTCCGGGTCGGGCCGGCTCGACGGGCCGGAATCCGTTCGCGCGGACAGCTTCCCGTGGACTATCTGATCGGCGACGACGACCCGAAGGTGTACGCTCACCGGGTCCTCGACGATGCGGCGGCGTACGATCCGGTGAATCTGCTCGTCGCCGATCGGGACGAGCTGTGGTGGATGACCAACTGGCCGGAACCGCGCGCCGAGCGGGTGGCCGACGGCGTGCACGGTCTCTCGAACGGGGCCCTGGACAACGACTGGCCGAAGGTCGTCGACGGCGCGGCGGCGTTGAGTGGTCTGGTCGAGGCAGACGGCGGCGGGTCGGCTGGGTCTCCGGACGAGTCCTACTTCGCCATGCTGGCCGACCAGGATCGGCCGGACCCGACGCGTCTGCCCGACACCGGCGTCGGACCCGAGGCCGAGGCGGCGCTG
Source organism: Gordonia sp. NPDC057258 (assembly GCF_042668985.1). Taxonomy (NCBI): domain Bacteria; kingdom Bacillati; phylum Actinomycetota; class Actinomycetes; order Mycobacteriales; family Gordoniaceae; genus Gordonia; species Gordonia sp. NPDC057258. The sequence goes on along the minus strand of NZ_JBHUXZ010000007.1, from coordinate 169,154 downwards.
TCGCCGATGTTCATCAACATCCCCGGGTACGGCACCCGGGCATCGACCCTGCTGCTCGTCGGGTACGACGGCCACGGATCGATGACCGAGCGCCGCTACGGCTGGCGGGGCCGACGCCGCGGAACCACCACGCTGACGTTCTGATCAGTTGTGCGCGAAGGGGTTCGGCGACACGTCCAGGTCGAGTGCGGCGCCGACCTCGGCGGTGAACAGTTGACCTTGCCGGGTGCTCAGTCCCGAGGCGAGTGCCGGGTCGGCTGCGCACGCCTGCTCCGGTCCCGAGTCGGCCAGCCGGAGGACGTAGGGGAGGGTCGCACCGGTGAGCGCCTGTGTCGACGTACGCGCGACGTTGCCGGGCATGTTCGCGACGCAGTAGAAGACGGTGTCGTGGACGGCGAAGGTCGGGTCGTCGTGGGTGGTGGGTCGAGAGTCCTCGAAGCAGCCGCCCTGGTCGATCGCGACGTCGACGAGCACCGCGCCCGGCTTCATCTGGGCGACCGTGCTGTTCGAGACGAGGACCGGTGCCTTGGCGCCCGGCACGAGGACGGCTCCGATGACGAGGTCGGCACCGAGGACCGCCTCCTCGACCGCCAGGGCCGTGCTGTACCGGGTGTGGACGCGGCCGCCGAAGCGGGCGTCGATCGATCGGAGTTTGGCGATGTCGATGTCGAAGACGGTGACCTGGGCGCCCATGCCGAGCGCGATCTGCGCCGCGTTCACGCCGCTGACGCCACCGCCGAGAACGACCACGTCGGCGGGCTCGGTTCCCGGCACGCCACCCATGAGTACGCCCCGACCGCCCGCCGAACGCATCAGGTGATAGGCACCCACCTGCGGTGCGAGGCGTCCGGCGACCTCGCTCATCGGGGCCAGCAACGGGAGCGCGCCGTCGGCGGTCCGGACCATCTCGTAGGCGATGGAGGTGATGCCCGACGCCAGCAACGCGTCGGTGCAGGCCCTGCCGGCGGCCAGGTGCAGGTAGGTGAACAGCGTCTGATCCCGGCGCATCAGCGCGAACTCCGAGGCGATCGGTTCCTTGACCTTCAGCAGTAGTTCGGCCTGCTCCCAGACCGCGGCGGCGGTTCCCAGGATCTGTGCACCGGCGGCCTTGAAGTCGTTGTCGGCAATGGCGGATCCCTCGCCCGCGCCGGCCTGGACGATCACGTCGTGGCCGCGCTGGTGGAGTTCGGCGACGCCGGCGGGGGTGACGGCCACGCGGTATTCGTGATTCTTGATCTCGGTAGGGATGCCGATGCGCATGATGACTCCGTCGGGTTGTGGTCTCCTGAACGTTCCTCGATGAACTGGTTTTCAGCGTGAAGGAACATCGGCCATGACACAATCATGCGGAAGAATATTCTCGCGAAGCTCGGTCTGTCGACGATCGTGTGAGGAGGGAGGGCGCGATGGCCACCACACCGAAGGATGTTCGGGCCGGTGAACTCGACGCGACGGACCGGGAGCTGCTCCGCCTGCTGCAGTCCGATGCGCGGATGCCGAACAGCGAACTGGCGCAGCGCGTCGGCATCGCCGCGTCGACCTGCCACGGCCGCCTGCGTCGGCTCGTCGACCTCGGCATCATCCGCGGCTTCTTCGCCGACGTCGACCCGGCGGCGCTGGGGCGCCCGCTGCGTGCCATGGTCGCCGTCAGTCTGCAGTCCGACGCGCGCGGTCAGATCCGGCGCTTCGTCGGCGAGATCGCCACCCACGACGAGGTGATCGACGTGTTCTTCCTCGCCGGCACCGACGACTACCTGCTGCATGTCGCCGCCGCCGACACCGAGGCGCTGCGCCAGTTCGTCGAACGACTCAACGGCCGGCCGGAGGTCGCCGGAACCACCACGTCGCTGGTGTTCGAACACCGCCGCGGCGGTGCCCCGATCTTCTGAGGCGAGACGCCACTAGACTGGCCCGGCAGCGACTCGGCCGGCAGGACACGACACGAAGAGGTGGACATGAGCGGTATCAAGGTGGGCGTCCTGGGCAGCCAGGGCAAGGTCGGGCAGGCGATCGTCGCGGCGGTCGAGAATGCCGACGACCTCACCTACACCGTGGGCGTCGACAAAGGTGACTCACTCGAGTTCTTCACCGACACCGAGACCCAGGTCGTCGTCGACTTCACCCATCCCGATGTGGTCATGGACAACCTGAAGTTCCTCATCGCCAACGGAATTCACGCCGTCGTCGGGACCACCGGATTCACCGAGGAACGCCTCGACACCGTCCGCGGCTGGTTGTCGGAGAACCCCGGCGTCGGCGTCCTCATCGCACCCAACTTCGCGATCGGCGCGGTGCTGTCCATGCGTTTCGCCGCCCAGGCCGCCAAGTACTACGACTCGGTCGAGGTCATCGAGTTGCATCACCCGCACAAGGCCGACGCGCCGTCGGGAACCGCCTATCGGACGGCAGAGCTGATCGGGCGCGCGCGGGCCGAGGCCGGTGTCGGACGCAGTCCCGATGCCACGACCGAGGAACTCGACGGCGCCCGCGGCGCGGTCGTCGACGACGTACGTGTCCACTCGGTGCGCCTCGCGGGACTCGTGGCACATCAGGAGGTGCTGCTCGGCACCGAAGGCGAGACGCTGACCATCCGGCACGACTCCCTCGACCGGGCGTCGTTCGCACCCGGAGTGCTCCTGGGCGTGCGGAGCATCGCCGGCCGTCCCGGGCTCACGATCGGGCTCGAAGAACTGATGGACCTCTGACGATGACCTCCTCCGGCCCGCCGAACGAACCAGCCCACGACGACGACACCGAGGGCGGCGCACCCCGACTCGGTCCGCGGAAGAAGGACTCCCGTCCGATCGTCTGGATGATCGCATTCCTCGTCGTGGCGCTCATCGTGTACTTCGTTCTGCTCGGATGGCGTGGCTTCCAGCTGATCGCCTCTGGGTCGGCCGCCGGGATCGGTCTCGGTCTGGGCGTGGTCGCGCTGCCGCTGATCGGGGCGTGGCTGGTCTACGCGACGCTGCGGGCGGGCCTCGAGCACCAGAAACTCGCCGCCATCATGGCCGACGAGGGACGTGAACTCGACATCTCGAACCTGCCGCACCGCGCATCGGGCCGGATGGAGCGCGACGCGGCCGACGAACTCTTCGCCCAGGTGAAGGCCGAGTGGGAGGCCGACCCGAGCGACTGGCGCAACACCTACCGCATCGCCCGTGCCTACGACTACGCCGGCGACCGCACCCGTGCCCGCTCGATGATGAAACGGGCTGTCGCCCAGTACCACGGCCGGGAGCAGTAGTCCGATGAGCCGGCTGCTCATCGTCCACCACACCCCGTCACCGGCATGCCAGGAGATGTTCGAGGCAGTCGTGTCCGGTGCTACCGACCCCGAGATCGAAGGCGTCGAGGTGATCCGACGCGCGGCGCTCGCCGTCACCGCCTCCGACTTCCTCGACGCCGACGGTTACCTCCTCGGCACGCCCGCCAACCTCGGATATATCAGCGGCGCACTCAAACACGCGTTCGACGTGAGCTACTACCAGATCCTCGACTCGACTCAGGGTCGGCCGTTCGGGCTGTACATGCACGGCAACCAGGGCACCGAAGGAGCTGTGCGAGCGGTCGATTCGATCACCTCCGGCCTCGGCTGGACCAAGACCGCCGAGTACGTCATCGTCTCGGGCGCCCCGGGCAAGGACGACCGCGAAGCGTGCTGGGAGTTGGGTGCGACGGTGGCAGCGGGGTTGATGGAGGGATGAACGAGTGTTCCGCGGAACACTCGTGACCTCGGGTTGAGGCTCGAGGAATTGTCGGTGCCTGGCGTTACCTTGCTCCTGTACTTCTCGTTCGGTTCTGGGGGTTGCGGTGGGGGTCAGTGCTTTTCGTTGCGGTGGAGATGTGTCGTCGATGTTCGATGGTGCGGATCCTGAGTCGCTGTCGGATGAGGTGCTCGAGGGCCGTGTGCTGGGGTATGCCGCGCAGATCACTGCGCTGACAGCGGACTTTCTTGAGTTGGTGGCAGAACTCGATGGGCGGGAGTCGTGGCGGGGGCCTGGGATTCATTCACTGGCGCACTGGTTGTCGTGGAAGGCCGGCATTGCACCGCGAACGGCGCATGAGCAGGTGAGGGTCGCCAAGGCGATCCGAGAACTGCCGGCGATCCGCAGAGCCTTTGGCGAAGGTCGGTTGTCGTATTCGAAGGTCCGCGCCCTGACACGGGTGGCTACGCCGGAGCGGGAGGCGGAGTTGGTGAATCTGGCGTTGTCGACGACGGCTAGTCAGTTGGATCGGCCGGTGCGGGCGATGGGCCAGATCGACCGTAACCGGGGCGTCGAAGACGAAAGCCGGCCGCCGGTGGAGTCGACCGGTCGGTGGAAGTGGAACGATGACGGGTCGCTGTCGGTGTCGCTGCGGTTGAGTCCGTTGGATGGGGCGCGGTTCCTTGCTGGGACGGTGCGGACCGAATATGAACGCACCCGGACCTGTGATGACCAGGATCTGCCGTCGGTCGAGAGTGTTCCGCGGAACACTGAATCCGGTTCAGAATCAAAGGATTCGGAGGTGGTTCCGTCTCGGCGGCGGGATCTGTGGCGGCAGGTGCCGTCGAATGTGGCGCCGGCGGTGGTGGCGATGGCCGACATGGTGCATGACGGGATCGCGATGCCCGATCTTGCGCCGGGTGCGGAGATCCTGATTCATGCCGGTGAGGGTGTGGAGTCGGCTCATCTCGATGATGGTCCCGGGTTGTCGGAGGCTGAGGTGGCCGAAGCACGGTGTGGGGCGTCGACTCGGGAGGTGGTGAGCCGCAGAATTGCTGGCCAGCCCGGCAAGCTGGCGTTGTTGGGGGTGGGTCGTCGGAGGCGGACGCCGAACAAGGCGTTGGTGCGGGCGTTGTTCGTGCGGGATCGGTGTTGTCAGGTGCCGGGGTGTGGTCGGACGCGTCATCTGCATGCCCATCATGTGGTGTTCTGGTCGGCGGGTGGGCGGACCGATCCGGACAATCTGATCTTGTTGTGTGGGTCGTGTCATCGGTCGTTGCATCGGGGCGAGTTCGCGATCACCGCGCATGGGTTGCAGCGGTTCAGCTTTCATCGGCCAGACGGGACGGAGATCGAGGCGGCGCCACCTACGTCGAAACCGGGCGGGTGGCGACCCGATCAACGGATCGGCGTAGATGCGACGGTGCCGGTCGGCGGTGGTCGGATGGACCTGGGATACACCACCGAGGTGCTATTTGCGGTGTGGGAATGGAAGCAGCGCAACACAACTCACCTAGAGCCCGCCGTGCACAGGGCTGCATAGGCGCGCAGCTGTTAGACTGACAAACGGTGTGCCGGGAAGTCTGGTCGGCTGCGCGTTGACGGTGAGCCCGCACGAGGGGGCGGCCACGACGCGTACGTAGCCCACCCGTCGAAGGACTCCGTACGCACCATGACTGACACCGACTCACGTCGGGCCACCCCGACGCTCTTCTCGCGCGGCTCCTGGCCCGAAGCTTCCCGCATCGCCGACATCTTCCGGCGCGAAACCATCGGCGGCATGCTGCTGCTCGTCGCCGCGGTCGTAGCTCTTGTATGGGCCAACTCGCCATGGTCGGCCGCCTACTTCGGCCTCGGCGACATCCACGTGGGGTCCGACGCGCTCGGTCTGCACCTCGATCTCTCCCTGGCCACCTGGGCGGCGGATGGTCTGCTCGCCATCTTCTTCTTCGTCGTCGGTCTGGAGCTGAAACGCGAGTTCGTCGCCGGCGACCTCCGCGACCCCGCGCGGGCCGCGCTGCCCATCGCCGCGGCGGTCGGTGGAATGGCTGTTCCCGCACTCATCTTCGTCGCAATCACCATGCGGGCGGGGGATGGAGCCGTGCAGGGCTGGGCCATTCCCACCGCCACCGACATCGCGTTCGCGGTCGCCGTGCTGGCCGTGCTCTCCACGCACCTGCCCGTCGCGCTGCGCACCTTCCTGCTCACCCTGGCCGTCGTGGACGACCTGCTGGCCATCACGGTGATCGCGGTGTTCTACACCGACTCCATCAACGGCACCGCGCTGGCCCTGGCCCTGATCCCACTCGCAGCGTTCGCCGTTCTCGTGCAGCGGCGGATCACCGCGTGGTGGCTCCTGCTCCCGCTGGCGGCCCTCACGTGGGCATTCGTCCACGAGTCCGGCGTTCACGCCACCGTCGCCGGCGTCGTTCTCGGCTTCACGGTCCCGGTGCTCCGTCGGACCGAGAGCGATGAGACGGATACCCGGCATTGCCTGGCAGAGCATTTCGAACACCGAATCCGGCCCATCTCGGCCGGCTTCGCCATCCCGGTGTTCGCCTTCTTCGCCGCCGGCGTCACGATCGGCGGTCTCAGCGGACTCCGCGAGGCGCTCACGAATCCCGTTGCGCTGGGCATCATCTTCGGTCTGGTGGTCGGCAAGACGGTGGGCATCGTCGGTACCACCGCACTTCTGGCCAGGTTCACGCGCGCCACCCTCGATGCGAGCATCCGATGGATCGACGTCACCGGTGTCGCGATGCTCGCCGGGATCGGCTTCACCGTGTCGCTGCTCATCGGCGACCTGGCGTACGACCCGGAATCCGACCGCGCGGAGTACGTCAAGATCGGTGTCCTGGTCGGTTCGCTGACGGCCGCCTCGGCCGCGGCGGTCATCTTGCGGTTGCGCAACCGGCACTACCGCTGGGTCGCCGAAGAGGAGATGCGCGACGACGACCACGACGGCATTCCGGATGTCTATCAGCGGGACAGCTGATCGGTGGGACTCGAAGTCGTCGCCAACGCGGCTGCCGCCAGGCCTGTGGCGTAGTCGTCGATGGTCGTCGGCCCGGTGAGCACCGTGGTCCCCGGACGTCGGCCGACGACCCGGCCGTCGTTGATGGCCCGTGTCATGCCCACATGATGGCCTGCGACATCGGGACTGAATCCGGCCTCGTCGACGAGCGTCGCGACCATCTCGTCGTCGGACAAACGCTCATACCGCAGCTTCGGAAGGCCGAAGGCACGTCCCAACGCGGCCGTCACGGTGGCCTGGTCGACGTTCACCGGACCCAGGATTTCCCGGCTCAGATGTTTACCGCCCCAGCCTGTTCCGACCAGCGCATCCACCGCTGCCGCGGCGATGTCCCGCGTGGCGACCATCGGAACGGCGACATGCGGAACCAGCGAGTCCGCGACGATGCCCGCATTCTGCATCAGCGGGAGGTAGGAGCGGGCGTTGTCGTAGAACCAGCCGGCACGCAGAGCGAGCACCTCGACGCCGGACAACTCCGCCAGCCGCTGCTCCAGGATGTGCAGACCGACCAGAAATCCAGTGCCGGAGCTGATCTCGGCGCCGACGCTGCTGAGCGTGACCACACGCGGCACACCCGACTCGCGGAGGGCGCGGACGATCGCGTCGGTCATCGTCCGCTGCGAGGCGAGGTGGTCGGCGGCGGTGTGATCCACGGGTTGCATCACGAACACTGCGAACGAGCCGTGCAGGGCCGCGGCGAGCCCGGACTGGTCGGTGGTGTCGGCTACCGCACTGTCGGCACCGAGCCGAGCGAGGGCGTCGAGCCGCTCAGAAGAACGCCCGACCGCCCGAACTCGGTGTCCGGCATCGAGCAGGCGGGTGGTGACCTGTGCGCCGACGGTGCCCGTCGCCCCGAGAACTGTGTACATGAGGACCTCCAGAATCGTTCGATGTCGTATGTCCAGAGTGAAGCGAGGTTGCCGGACGAAACAGCGCACATAGTCCGCGATTCATGCCCTATCGTCCGAGAACGGCAGACGATCGGATCACGACGACCGATCATGGACGGGTGCGCAGACCCGACGACAGTTACCCGGACCCGTTCCACAGCCCCGACCCGCTCGGGGAGGCCCTGCACTTCTTCCGGTTGAACGGCGCCTTCTACTGCCGGTCGGAGCTCACCGAGCCCTGGGCGCTGACCATGCCGGTCTGGGAGGACTGTCTGTGCGTGCACCTCGTCGTGTCGGGGTCGCTGCGGTTGTCCGCGCCGGACGGTGAGTCGCTGCGATTCGCACCGGGTGATCTCGTCGTCGTGCCGCACGGCCGGTCGCACGTCATCCGCGGAGACGGCGAGGCGACATTCGCCCCGGTCGTCACCGATCTGCCGCACGACTACCTGAGCGATCGGTATGCCATCCTGCGACATGGCGGCGACGGGCCCGAACGCTCGGTCCTGATCTGTGCCGTCGTCCGTTTCGACCATCCCTCGGCACGGTCGCTGACGTCGATGCTGCCGCCGATCCTCGCCATCCGCGCCAATGATCCCCGTGCGGGTGCGAGCAACTCGTGGCTGCGGGACCTCATGCGCATCGTGATCGACGAGGCCGGCGAACTCCGGCCCGGCGGGGAGGCGGTCATCACCCGGTTGTCCGACATCATCATCATCCACGCCATCCGATCGTGGTTGCAGGACGCGGAGGGCACCCGCACCGGCTGGCTCGGGGCTCTCGCCGATCCACAACTCGGGCGTGCGGTCGCCGCGGTCCATCGCGATCCGGCGGGGGAGTGGAGCGTCGAACGACTGGCCCGTGAGTGCGCGATGTCGCGGTCGACGTTCGCGGCCCGGTTCACCGCCGTCGTCGGCGAGCCGGCGATGCAGTACGTCACTCGGTGGCGGATGTATGTGGCGGCGGATCGTCTCCGTGACCCGGACGTATCCGTCGCGTCGGTGGCGGGCGCACTCGGCTACTCCTCCGAGGCGGCGTTCAGCCGGGCGTTCAAGCGGGTCAACGGGTCCTCACCCGGACGAGTACGACGCGCGGCGCGAGCCGGCTGATCACTCGTCCTGGCCGGCGGCCGGGTCGACGGCGGCGGCGAGCGCGCGGCTCACCTCGAATTGCCGGACCAGGAACGCTTTCTCGTCCAGCTTCTTACGCCGCATCCACGTCGTGACCTCGGAGTTGCACTTGCTCGCATTGCACGAACCGCAGCACGGCACGACGTTGGCGACGGTGTACCGGCCGCCGCGGGAGATGGCCAGCATGCAGTCGCGCTGGAGCGCGACGCCCACTGCACCGCAGTACGCGCACCCACCCCAGGCCTCCTGCAGCGCGAGCCACTGGGCGTCGGTGAGGTCGTTGTCGCGGGCGGCGACACGCTTGCGACGACGCTTCGCGTACCGATTGGCGCGGGTGGTGCTGCGGGTGGCCACGGGAGGAGCCTACCGCTGTAGTTCACAGGGGTCACAGCCGTCACAGGCCGAGTCGGGGTCGTGTCGTGCGCCCGGCGGTGCGACTACTGCTTTGCCTAGACTGGCACCCGTGAGCACGGCCATCCGCGACATGTCATCGACCGGGACCATCCCGACTCCGTACGAGGACCTGCTGAGCCTCGTCATGGAGACCGGGACACCAAAGGCCGACCGCACCGGCACCGGGACGCGCAGCCTCTTCGGCAGGCAATTGCGCTACGACCTCGCCGAGGGTTTCCCACTGATCACCACCAAGAAGGTGCATCTGAAGTCGATCGTCTACGAGTTGTTGTGGTTCCTGCGCGGCGACTCGAATGTGCGGTGGCTGCAGGAGCGCGGGGTCTCGATCTGGGACGAGTGGGCCGACGAGAACGGTGAACTCGGACCCGTCTACGGCGTGCAATGGCGGAGCTGGCCGACCCCGTCCGGCGAGCACATCGACCAGATCGCGGCCGCCCTCGACCTGCTCAAGACCAACCCCGATTCGCGCCGGAACATCGTGTCCGCATGGAACGTGGGGGAGATCCCGCAGATGGCACTGCCGCCTTGCCACGCGTTCTTCCAGTTCTACGTCGCCGACGGCAAGCTGTCGTGCCAGCTGTACCAGCGCAGCGCCGACCTGTTCCTCGGCGTGCCGTTCAACATCGCGTCGTATGCGCTGCTGACGCACATGATGGCCCAACAGGCGGGCCTCGAGGTCGGCGAGTTCGTGTGGACCGGCGGCGACTGCCACATCTACGACAACCACGTCGAGCAGGTGACGTTGCAACTGTCACGCGACCCGTACCCGTACCCGAAACTCGAACTGCGCAAGCGGAATTCGATCTTCGACTACGAGTACGACGACATCGCCATCGTCGACTACCGGTCCCATCCCGGGATCAAAGCCCCGGTGGCGGTGTGACGTCCGACCTCGCGGGGGAGGGCTCGCGTGAGGTGCGCCTGGTCTGGGCGCAGGGACGCGGCGGGGCGATCGGCCGGGACAACACGATCCCGTGGCGGGTCCCCGAAGATGTGGCACGGTTCAAGGAACTGACGGTCGGGCACCCGGTTGTCATGGGCCGCAAGACATGGGATTCGCTGCCGCCGCGATTTCGGCCGCTGCCCGGTCGCGCCAATGTGGTCGTCACCCGCGACGCGGGGTGGTCGGCCGACGGCGCCTCGGTCGTGGGATCGGTCGCCGAGGCGCTCGAGCTGGCCGGTGGCGAACGGATCGGAATCATCGGCGGCGGCGAGATCTACCGCTTGGCAATGGAATTCGCCACTGAACTGTGTGTCACGGAGATCGACGTCGAGATCGACGGTGCCGACGCGTTCGCCCCGGAGATCACCGACGAGTGGGCTTTGGCACATCGCGGTGAGTGGCAGACCTCGACGAGCGGCATCGGGTACCGCTTCGTCGACTATCGGCGCGCTCGGCAGGGCTGATGGCGCCGGATCGTCTCTCGATCGCACAGGCGCGTCGAATCGCGCTCGCCGCACAGGGTTTCACCGACCGTCGGCCCGCCGCCGCGCCCACCATGGCACACCTGAAGCGCGTCGTCGGCCGGACGCGGCTGCTGCAGATGGACTCGGTCAACATTGCCGCGCGTGCGCACTTCATGCCGCTGTTCTCTCGCCTGGGTGCCTACGATCCCGACCTGTTGCACCGCGCCGCGTGGCAGCCCGGACGCGGTCGGCGGCTGCTCGTCGAGTACTGGGCCCACGAAGCCGCGCTGATCCCGGTGAACGACTGGCCCCTCTTCCGATGGCGGATGGACGACTTCGCCGACGGTCGGTATCGGCACACGCGAGATGTGATGCGTCGCAACCGTTCTCTGGTCGCCGACGTCCGGGCTGTGATCGAGGTGGTCGGCGCGACCACGCCCCGTGCCATCGAAGCGGAACTGGGCATCGAACGTGAACCCGGTGCAGCCGGGAGCTGGTGGCAGCGGGGCGAGGTGAAGCACCTGTGCGAGGCCATGTTCGCCGCCGGTGACCTGTCGGCGGTCCGCAACGGGAACTTCGTGCGGCACTACGACCTCACCGAACGGATCGTCGGCGCGGACATCGTCGCGCTGCGACCCGACCGTGGGCAGGCGCACCGTGAACTCGTCAGCCGTGCCGCCCAGGCGCTCGGTGTCGCCACCGTGGCCGATCTGGCCGACTACTACCGGCTCCGGCCGGCCGACGCGCGACCGGCGGTCGCCGAACTCGTCGAAGACGGTGGGCTGCAGGAGATCTCCGTGGACGGCTGGCGCGACCCGGCCTACCTGGCCGCCGGCGCGATGATCCCGCGACGCGTCGATGCCTCGGCGATCCTGTCGCCGTTCGACCCGCTCGTGTTCTTCCGCCCCCGCGCCGAACGACTCTTCGACTTCCACTACCGTATCGAGATCTATGTGCCCGAACACAAACGCGTGCATGGCTATTACGTGCTGCCGTATCTGCTGGGCACCGACATCGCCGCGCGCGTGGACCTGAAGGCCGACCGCAAGAACCGCACCCTGCAGGTGCTCGGGGCCTACTGCGAGCCGGGTCGTTCCCGAGGCCTCGTCGCCGAACGGTTGTCCGCGGATCTGCGGAGCTTCGCCGGCTGGCAAGACCTCGACGATGTCGTCGTGTCCGGACGCGGCGACCTGGCGCCCGACCTGCAACGGGTGCTGCACGTCGCGTGACCCACACCGGGTGATGCGATGCTGAGGATCGAAATTTCACGACAGCGATGGGAGACGAAGCGATGACCGTGTCGTATGAGGGCAACGACTACCGATTGGTGATGTTCGATCTCGACGACACCCTGGCCCCGTCGAAGAGCCCGCTCGACGACCAGATGGTCGATCTGTTGCGTCGGATGCTCGACGTGAGCCTGGGCTGCATCATCTCCGGCGGCAACTTCACCCAGTTCGAGAAGCAGGTTCTCGCGCGGCTCGGCAACTTCGACAGCGTCGCGAACCTCCACCTCATGCCGACGTGCGGAACGCAGTACGTGCGGTGGTCCGGGAACGACTGGGAGACGGTCTACGCGGAGTTCCTCACCGACGACGAGAAGCAGCGCACGCTCGACGTGCTGGAGGCCGGCGCGAAAGAGCTCGGCCTGTGGGAGAGCGAGACGTGGGGTGACATCCTCGAGGACCGCGGCAGCCAGATCACCTTCAGCGCGCTGGGGCAGAAGGCGCCCGTCGACGCGAAGGCGGCCTGGGACCCCGACGGAGCGAAGAAGGAGTCCCTGCGGGCCTACGCCGCCGAGCGACTTCCCGACCTCGAGGTGCGCAGCGGCGGTTCGACGTCGGTGGACGTCACCAAGAAGGGCATCGACAAGGCTTACGGCGCACTGAAGTTGATGGACATCCTCGGCCTCAGCACCAGCGACATCCTGTTCTTCGGCGACCGGCTCGACGAGGGCGGCAACGACTATCCGGTCAAGGCCCTCGGGATCACCTCGATCGCCGTCCACGGCTGGCCCGACACCCACGCGAAGTTGTCGGCGCTGCTGGATCAGGTTGAGACTGGCAGCTAGTCGACCGGCCCACCCGCCGGGACGACCCGCTGGGTGCCGTTCGCGACCCGGTAGGACTTCGCGTAATACTGGCCGGAGCGCGGATTCGTCTTGTCGTGCACGAAGTACCAGTCCATCTGCGTCGCCGCCGGCGTCACGGTCAGGACCGAATACCCGTGCGCGTCGAACTCGCTCCAGCGCACGTGGTGGTTCGTGGCCGCGAAGGCCGAGGACACCGCGACCCCGGCGGTGTTGGCGGGCACGTTCAGCATGTCGTCGATGTTGGTCGACGTGATCGAGGTGCCGACCAATTCCGTTGCGACACTCCCGCCGCCGGGATAGTTCGCCGGGTCGGCCGGGATGTCGCACGCCCACGACGAGTGGATGTCACCGGTGATGAAGACGACGTTGTCGACGCGATTGCGGCGCAGCGATTCGAGGAGACGTCGACGATCGGCGGCGTAACCGTCCCACTGGTCGGCGTTGTACGGGATGCCCTCGCGCGGGATGCCGAGCAGTGCGGTGACCGCGCCGGTTGTCTGCGGATCCAGCGGGGGGATCAGCACCGGGGCGATCATCACCGGGTTGCCGACGATCTTCCAGCGGGTCTCCGACGACGTGAGTCCATTGGTCAGCCACGACATCTGTGCCCGGCCGAGGATCGAGCGGGCGGGATCGTCGATGGCCGCCGACCGGGCGCTGACCTGCAGGTCGCGGTAGGAGCGCAGATCCAGCATGGACAACTCGAGCAGACGGCCGAAGCGGAGCCTGCGGAACAGGTGCCGGCCCGCGGTGTCGACGGCGGGGCGGATCGGCATCCACTCGGCGTACGCGCGAAGCGCGGCGGTGCGCCGCGCGGCCCAGGAGCCCTCGCCCGCCTGATGGTTCTCCGCCCCGCCCGACCACGAGTCGTTCGACGACTCGTGGTCGTCCCAGATGCAGATGAACGGCAGGTCCCGGTGCAGCCGGGCGAGGTCGGGGTCGGTCTTGTACTGCGCGTGGCGTGTCCGGTAGTCGCGCAGGGTGACGATCTCGTGGCGGGGGTCGTGCGGCCGGACGGTTCCGGTCTTGCCGGTGTATCGCCCGGTCTCGTACTCGTAGAAATAGTCGCCCAGGTGGACCACCGCGTCGAGTGCCGGCTGCGCGGCCAGATGCCGGTAGGCGGCGAAGTATCCGGCCTCCCAGTTGGCACACGACACGACGCCGAATCGGATCTTCGCGACGTCGGCACCGGTCGCGGGGGCGGTGCACGTGCGACCGACGGGCGACACCGCGCCGGTGGCGGGTCCGGACAGCACCGTGAAGCGGTAGTGGTACCAGGTGCGCGGCGCCAGACCCGACGCGTCGATCTTCACCGTATGGTCGGAGTCGGCGGACGTCCGCACCTCGCCCGCGGCCACGACGGCGCCGAAGCCGGGGTCCCGGGCGATCTCCCAGCGGACGAGGCTCTGCGGCCCCAGGCCGGAACCGGGTGTCGCAGCCGGGGTCGGGGTGATGCGGGTCCAGAGGACGACGGCGTCGGGGAGCGGGTCGCCGGACGCGACGCCGTGGCGGAACACTGCCGCCGACGGGGGCCCGGGCGACCGCGGCGCGCCCTGGGCGACGACGGCGGGGGAGGCGAGCGCCGCACCGGTCACGACCGCACCCGTGCGCAGGAAGTCGCGTCGCGTCGTCATCGCATCCACCCCCGGGTACTCGCCCACGCCTGCAGGGACTCTACCGCGGGCGGAGCCCGACGGTGCGGTACTCACGTGGTGGGGGAGAATCGGATACCGCGCGGCACGCGGACGTGTGGCCGCGACGGACGACAGGAGACATGCGTGTCCGAATTGGTGCCGCTGAAGGTGCAGATGGTGGCGATGACCCAGTTCACCCCGCCGGGAGACGTGCCGTGGAGCACCGACGCCGAGGGCGGTGAGGCGTTGGTCGAGTTCGCCGGCCGGGCGTGCTACCAGAGCTGGGACAAGCCGAACCCGCGTACCGCCACCAATGCCGGCTACCTGCGGCACATCCTCGAGGTCGGGCACCTGTCGCTGCTCGAACACGCATCGGTGACGTTCTACATCAGCGGCATCTCCCGCTCGTGCACCCACGAACTGATCCGGCACCGCCACTTCTCGTACTCGCAACTGTCCCAGCGGTTCGTGCCCGAGCACGACTCCAACGTCGTGGCGCCGCCGGCGATCGTGGGCGACCCGGAGCTCGAGGACCTCTTCACCGCGGCGACCGACGCGAGCCGGGCGGCCTACACCGAGCTCCTCGCGGCGCTGGAGGCGAAGTTCGCCGACGTCCCCAACGCCATCCTGCGTCGGAAACAGGCACGTCAGGCCGCTCGCTCCGTACTGCCGAACGCCACCGAGACAAAGATCGTCGTCACCGGCAACCATCGCGCCTGGCGGCACTTCGTCGGCATGCGCGCCACCGAGCACGCCGACGTCGAGATCCGCCAGCTCGCGGTGGAGTGTCTACGCCAGTTGATGCGGGTGGCGCCCACCGTGTTCGGCGATTTCGAGATCGGCACCCTGGCCGACGGGACCGAGGTCGCCACCTCACCATTCGTGCTGGAAGGGTGAGGATCGTCACCAACAGGGAGGCGGTAGCCTTGAGCACCATGAACGCAGTCCAGGAACCGCTGCACGAGCATCCCTTCGGGACGAACGTGGTTGCGATGGTCACCCCCTTCCGCCCGGACGGAAGCCTCGATCTGGACAAGGCCGCCGTCCTCGCCGACCATCTGGTCGCCAAGGGATGTGACGGGCTGGTCGTGTCCGGCACCACCGGTGAATCGCCGACCACCACCGTGCCGGAGAAGCTCGAGTTGCTGCGGGTGGTCCTCGACGCGGTGGGCGACCGGGCCCGGATCACCCAGGGCGCAGGCAGTTACGACACCGCCGAGAGCGTCCGGTTCGCGATCGAGTCCGAGAAGATCGGTGCTCACGCGCTCCTCGTGGTGACCCCGTACTACTCGAAGCCGCCGCAGGCCGGGCTCCTCGCGCACTTCCGGACCGTCGCCGACGCCACCGCGCTGCCGGTGCTGCTCTACGACATCCCGCCGCGATCGGTGGTCCCGATCATGAACGAGACGATGCTCGCCCTGGCCGAACACCCCAACATCCGCGGGGTGAAGGACGCCAAGGGCGACCTGCACTCGGCGGCCGGCCTGATCGCCAGCACCAGCCTGGAGTACCTGTCCGGCGAGGACGCACTCAACCTGCCGTGGCTGTCGATCGGCGCGACCGGTTATGTCAGCGTCATCGGCCACCTCGTCCCGGATCGCCTGCGCGACATGCAGATCGCTGTCGAGAAGGGCGATCTGCCGACCGCCCGCGCGATCAACACCTCGATGCTGCCGCTGGTCAACGCCATGGGGCGCCTCGGCGGGGTCACGATGGTGAAGGCGGCACTGCGCATCCTCGGGCTGGAGGTCGGCGACCCGCGCCTGCCGCAGGTGCCCGCGAACCCGGCGCAGATCGAGGAACTGATCGTGGATCTGCGCGCGGCGGGTGTGCTGGTCTGATGACGGACAACGACACCACCGGCCCCCACACCGGCAACGACACCACCGGCAACGACACCACCGGCACCGTCCGCCCCCGGACCCGACGCCGGGCCGCCGCCCGCAAGGCCGGCCCGCCGAGTCCGCCCCCCGCCGAGCCGACCCCGTCCGCCGAGCCGACCCCGTCCGCCGAGCCCACCCCGTCCGCCGAGCCCACCCCGCCCGCCGAGCCTGTCGAGGTGACCTCGAAGGCACGGCAACCCCGGCGCGCGCGAGCCGAGCGGACCGGATCATCGGAACCGAAATCCGACGCGAACTCGCCGAAGCACGCGGCCAAGCGTCCGGCGAGTCCCGCGTCGAACACCCGTCGCCCCCGCCACGAGCGCGGCGACGCCCGCGGCGGCCGCCGGCCCGAACCGGCAACCCCGGCCCCTGTCGACCGACTGGGCACACCCCGCCGACTGCCCAAGGGTGGTCTGCGCGTGGTGGCGCTCGGCGGGATCGGCGAGATCGGCCGCAACATGACCGTCTTCGAATACAACGGCCGTCTGCTGATCGTCGACTGCGGTGTGCTCTTCCCCGAGGACGCCCAGCCGGGCGTCGACCTGATCCTGCCGGACTTCCGCTACATCGAAGACCGCATGGACGACGTCGACGCGGTGATCCTGACCCACGGCCACGAGGACCACATCGGCGCTCTGCCGTTCCTGCTCCGGCTACGCAGCGACATCCCGGTGATCGGCGCGAAGTTCACGCTCGCCCTGGTCGAGGCCAAGTGTCGCGAGCATCGCCTGCGACCCAAGCTCGTCGAGGTCGTCGAAGGTCAGAAGACCTCGCACGGCCCGTTCGAGTGCGAGTACTTCGCCGTCAACCACTCGATCCCGGACGCCCTGGCCGTCGCGATCCGGACCCCCGCCGGCGTCGTGCTGCACACCGGCGACATCAAGCTCGACCAGCTGCCCCTCGACGGCCGGCTCACCGACCTCGCCGGGTTCAGCCGCCTCGGCGATGAGGGCGTCGACCTGTTCCTGGTGGACTCGACCAACGCCGAGGTGCCCGGTTTCGTGACCCCGGAACGTCAGATCGGCGGGGTGCTCGACCAGGTCATCGGCAAGGCCACACAGCGGGTCATCGTGGCGTCGTTCGCGAGCCACGTCCATCGCATCCAGCAGATCATCGACGTGGCGCACACCCACAATCGGCGGGTCACCTTCGTCGGCCGTTCGATGGTGCGCAACATGCAGATCGCGCAGGATCTCGGCTACCTCTCGGTACCCGACGGCGTCGTCGTCGATCTCGACACCGCGGCAACCCTGCCCGACCACCGCGTGGTGCTGATCTCCACCGGCTCGCAGGGCGAGCCGCTGTCCGCGCTCTCCCGGATGGCGCGCGGAGAGCACCGGCAGATCAACATCCGGGCCGACGACCTCGTCGTGCTGGCGTCCTCGCTCATCCCCGGCAACGAGAACTCGGTGTTCGCCGTCGTCAACGGGCTGGCCAAGCGCGGCGCGACCGTCATCACCCAGCAGAGCGCGAAAGTCCATGTCTCGGGCCACGCCTCGGCCGGTGAGCTGCTCTACCTCTACAACGCGGTGCGCCCCTCGAATGCGATGCCCGTGCACGGCGAATGGCGGCACCTGCGCGCCAACGCCGCGCTCGCGGTCGCGACCGGTGTGCCCGAGGACCGGGTCGTCCTCGCCGAGGACGGCGTGGTGGTCGACCTCGTCGACGGTCGCGCCGACATCGTCGGACGGGTTCCGGTCGGGCACGTCTACGTCGATGGCCTCTCGGTCGGCGACGTGGGGGAGTCGACGCTCTCCGAACGGCTCGTGCTGGGGGAGGGTGGCTTCATCGCCATCACCGTCGCCGTGGACGTGACGACGGGCCGTGCGGTGAGCACACCCGAGGTCTCCGGCCGCGGCTTCTCCGACGACCCGGACGCGCTCAAGGAGGCGGCGGACATCGTCAACCAGACGCTGGATTCGCTGGCGGCCGAGGGTGTCTCCGACACGCACCGGATCGCCCAGGGGATTCGCCGTGCGGTCGGGCGCTGGGTGTCGACCGCCTATCGTCGCCGTCCGATGATCGTGCCGACGGTCATCGCGGTCGGGGACTGACCGGCGCCGAGGAACGAGACCATCTCTTTGTCGCTACCGTGGTCGTGTGACCGGAGCGCAGAAGGAAAGAGCAGCCCTCGTCGAGACCCTTCGAAAGGTGGGCCCCGACGCGCCCACCTTGTGTGAGGGCTGGACCACCCGCGATCTGTTGGCGCATCTCGTGGTCCGGGAACGACGCCCCGACACCGGGCCGGGCATTCTCATCCCGGCTTTCGCCGGCCACACCGAGAAGGTGCGAGCCCAGGCGACGTCGAAGGACTGGGATGCCCAACTGGCGTTGCTCGCCTCGGGGCCGCCGGTCTACTCGCCGTTCAAGCTGATCGACCGATTCGCCAACCTGGCCGAGATGTTCGTCCACCACGAAGACGTCCTGCGTGGCGGCGCCGACCCCGACGGGCCGTGGACGCCCCGGTCGCTGGCCCCCGAACTCGAGGCGGAGTTGCGCACGCCGGCCAAGTCGATGGGCCGGATGACGCTCAAGAAGGTCCCGGCCCGCGTGACCCTGCGTACCCCGGACGGCGAGGATCTGGTGACGGCGGGATCGGGTGACGACGTCATCGTGACCGGTCGTGTCGGTGAGCTGGTGCTGTTCGCGTTCGGCCGTACACCGGTCGACGTCACATTCGCCGGTGACGCCGCCGCGATCACGGGCGTCCGCGAGAGTTCGCGCGGCCTCTGAGCGATCACAACTTCGACACGCATTCGTTGTCTGTGTTGCCCGTGTGACTGATGTGACCGCTGCCCACTAGTCTGTCGGTATGGCTTCGAAAGCAAGCACGGGTACACGCGCGTCCTCCGCGCGCGGCGCTGCTGGTTCCACGCGCGGTGGATCCGCTCGCGGTGGTTCGGGGCGGGCGAGTTCGGCTCGAGGGAGTTCGACCGCCGCTCGCCGCTCGACGGGTGACGGTTCGAAGAGCGGCGGTTCGAAGAGCGGTGGTTCGCGTCGTCAGACGGGCGCCGGTGCCTCGACGAGGTCGAAGGCCGGGGCATCGCGGAAGAGTTCCCGGTCCGCTGCACCAGCGGAGTCGGTGGACCTGCATCGTCGTTCCGTCGCCGCGGCCGGGGCGTCCGCGGTGGGCAAGGGCATCGGTGCCGGATGGTCGTTGTTCGCGCGGGGCGTCGGCAGCGCCGCCCGGGCGGGCTCGGGCGTCGGCCGCGGACCGCGCACCGAAGTCGTCGGAGAGTTCGACGACATCGACGACACCGACCCGGACTTCGAGGAGTTCGACGACGGGTCCGACGGCAACGGTCGACCCCGGCCCGGCGGTCACAGCCATCGGCGGGACGGGACAGCACTCGGTCTCCTCGCCTTCGGTCTGCTCGTCGGCGCCAGTGTGTGGTTCGGTGCGGCGGGTCCGGTGGGCGCCTTCATCGAGGCCCTCATCCGCGCGGTCATCGGGTCGGCGGCCGTGCTCGTGCCGGTCGGTCTCCTCGCGCTGGCAGTGGTCCTGATGCGACGGCCGGCCGCCCCGGAGCGACGCGGCCGCTACCTGTCGGGTGGGTTCCTGGTGATCCTTCCGCTGCTCGGTCTGATGCACCTCGTCGCCGGCGCGCCGGTCGACCTGCCCGGACGGTCCGGCGCGGCCGGGTTCGTCGGCTTCGCGGTGGGCACACCGTTGACCGCGGGTGTCACCGCGTGGGTCTCGGTGCCGATCCTGTTGTTGTGCATGGCATTCGGCGTACTCATCCTCAGCGGCCGAACCGTCCGCGAGGTCGTGGACGCCGCCGCCGGTTACCTCGGGCTGGGCGTCGGACGAGGCGACGACGCGCCCTGGGACGACGACGAGTGGGATGCCGACGCCGAGAACTACGACGATCCGGATTTCGACGACCCCGATACCGAGACCGACAGCGCCGAGTCGGATCCCTGGGACTCCGGTGCGCTCGAGTCGCGGTCCCGGCGTCGGCCGTACTCGTCGAACCCGTACGACAACTACCCGCCGGATTCGGCGCCGGCGCGGACCTCGGGACGGACGTCGCGGCGCAAGCCCGCCGACATCGCCGACGTCGCCCCGCTCGAGGAGGCCGTCACCGAGAACTTCGCGGATGCCGACCAGCAGGTCACCGAGGTGATCGCGCCGAGCCCCCGTACCCGCGCCACCCCGGCCCGGCGGGCCACCGCGCGATCCGAGCCGCGTCCCGCACCCGAACCGGAGCCCCGGCACGAACCCGATCTCGACGACGAGATGACGGACGAGGGGATGTCGGACGACGAGGCGTTCATCCCGTCCGATCCCACCGCGGACGGGGACTATCGCCTGCCGCCCGCCGACCTTCTCCTCGAGGGCGATCCGCCGAAGATGGGCAGCAGCGCCAACGACGACATGATCGACCGGATGACCGGCGTGCTGGAGCAGTTCAAGATCGACGCCGCGGTCACCGGATACACCCGCGGGCCGACCGTCACGCGATACGAGATCGAACTCGGCCCGGGTGTGAAGGTCGAGAAGATCACCGCGCTGCAACGCAACATCGCCTACGCCGCGGCAACGGACAACGTGCGCCTGCTCGCGCCGATCCCCGGCAAGTCCGCGGTCGGTATCGAGGTCCCCAACTCCGACCGTGAGATGGTTCGCCTGGCCGACGTGCTGAACTCGCCGTCGACCCGGAAGGACAAGCATCCGTTGGTGATCGGGCTCGGCAAGGACATCGAGGGTGATTTCGTCAGCGCCAACCTGGCGAAGATGCCGCACCTGCTGGTCGCCGGGTCGACCGGCTCGGGCAAGTCGAGCTTCGTCAATTCCATGCTCGTGTCGCTGCTCAGCCGTGCGACGCCGGAGCAGGTGCGGATGATCCTGATCGACCCGAAGATGGTCGAGCTCACCCCGTACGAGGGAATCCCGCACCTCATCACGCCGATCATCACGCAACCGAAGAAGGCCGCTGCCGCACTCGCCTGGCTCGTCGAGGAGATGGAGCAGCGCTATCAGGACATGAAGGCCTCGCGGGTGCGCCACATCGACGACTTCAACTCGAAGGTCCGGTCGGGAGACATCACCGCCCCGCTGGGCAGCGAACGCGTCTACAAGCCGTATCCGTACATCTTGGCCATCGTCGACGAGCTCGCCGACCTGATGATGACCGCGCCCCGCGACGTCGAGGACGCGATCGTGCGGATCACCCAGAAGGCGCGCGCCGCCGGCATCCATCTGGTGCTCGCGACGCAGCGTCCGTCGGTCGATGTCGTCACCGGTCTGATCAAGACCAACGTGCCGTCGCGGCTGGCGTTCGCGACGTCGTCGCTGACCGACTCACGCGTCATCCTGGATCAGCCGGGTGCCGAGAAGCTGATCGGCATGGGCGACGGCCTGTTCCTCCCGATGGGCGCCAACAAGCCGATCCGCATGCAGGGTGCCTACATCACCGACGAGGAGATCGCCGCGGTCGTCGATTTCTCCAAGGAGCAGGCCGAGCCGGAGTACACCGAGGGTGTCACCGCGGCGAAGGCGGGCGACAAAAAGGACATCGACAGCGACATCGGCAACGACCTCGACGATCTCCTGCAGGCGATCGAACTGGTCGTGTCGAGCCAGTTCGGGTCGACGTCGATGCTGCAGCGCAAGCTGCGGGTCGGGTTCGCCAAGGCCGGCCGTCTCATGGACCTGATGGAGACGCGGGGAGTGGTCGGCCCCAGCGAGGGATCGAAGGCGCGTGAGGTGCTCGTGAAGCCCGACGATCTGGCGGGGGTGATCGCCTCGATCACCGGCGGCGGCGACGAAACGGACAGTTCCGGCACCTGACTCGGGTCGCTGACCTGCGGTTTCTGCAGGTTTCCTGCAGTTTGTATAAGGTAGCCGGAGATCCATGAGGGGAGTATCCCCAAAGCGGCGTCTCCGTCAATACGGTCACGATTCGCAACGATGCCGATCATCGTCGCGGCCCTGACCCGGAGCGTCGGCCCCCGTTCGGTGGGAGAGACCTCTGGCTCGTCAGCTCATGCTGCCTGCTGGAGGTTACAAGTGGATGTTTCGCTGTCCGTATGGCTGATCACCTGTGCGGTGATCCTCGCCCTGTTCGCGTTCGACTTCTTCACCCACGTGCGCGTGCCCCACGCGCCGTCGCTCAAGGAGTCGGGCATCTGGTCGGCGATCTACATCGCTTTCGCCGTCATCTTCGGTCTGTTCGTCTGGTGGAACTGGGGTTCGACCTTCGGCGGTGAGTACTTCGCCGGTTACGTCACCGAGAAGGCGCTGTCGGTGGACAACCTGTTCGTCTTCGTCATCATCATGGCGAAGTTCGCGGTGCCCAAGGAGTACCAGCAGAAGGTCCTGCTGCTCGGCATCTTGATGGCCCTCATCATGCGCGGCATCTTCATCGCCGTCGGTGCGGCCGCGATCAACGCCTACAGCTGGGTCTTCTACCTGTTCGGCGCGTTCCTGATCTTCACCGCCGTCAAGCTGCTCCGCGAGAGCGACGACCCGGTCGAGCACGAGGAGGAGCGCGAGACGCGCCTCGAGCGCTTCGTCAAGCGCTACCTGCGCACGCATGACTCGTACGACCGCGACAAGCTGTTCACCCGCGTCAACGGCAAGCGCCTCGCGACCCCGATGCTGATGGTTCTCATCGTCATCGGCTTCACCGACGTGCTGTTCGCGCTCGACTCGATCCCGGCCATCTACGGCCTCACGTCCGAGCCCTACCTGGTCTTCACCGCCAACGCGTTCGCCCTGATGGGTCTGCGTCAGCTGTTCTTCCTCATCGGCGGACTGCTCGACCGCCTGGTGTACCTGTCC
This sequence comes from Gordonia sp. NPDC057258, assembly GCF_042668985.1. Taxonomy (NCBI): domain Bacteria; kingdom Bacillati; phylum Actinomycetota; class Actinomycetes; order Mycobacteriales; family Gordoniaceae; genus Gordonia; species Gordonia sp. NPDC057258. The sequence continues at coordinate 146,179 of NZ_JBHUXZ010000007.1, read as the reverse complement.
ATCGGCCTGTCGATCATCTTGGCCTTCATCGGCGTCAAGCTGGTCCTCCACGCCCTGCACGAGAACACCCTGTCCTTCATCAACGGTGGCGAGCACGTGGCGGTCCCCGAGATCTCCACCGGGCTGTCGCTGTCGGTGATCCTCGGTGTCCTGGTGATCACCACGGTGGCCAGCCTGATCAAGAGTCGCGGGATGGCGAAGTCGCCGGAGGTCGAATCCGCCGGCGACACGACCGACTCGCCGGCACCGAAGTCCAAGGACTCCTGACCCGTCCACGTCCACCCGTCGCCGACGGGTGGACGTGGCATCAGCCCGGGAACGGCCCGAACACCTGCGTCCACTCGTCGATGCGGATGGCATCGACGGCTTGATGCGCCTGGAACGGGTCGTTGGCCAGGAATGCCTCGGCCGCCTCGAGGTCGGCTGCGCGGATGACGATGAGCGCGCCCGACCCGTCGGGATAGGGGCCGGCGATCAGCACGTTGCCCGCCGAGTGTTCTTCCGCGAGCCACTCCCGGTGCAAAGGCCGGTGCTGATCCCGCAGGGCGGCCTTGGCGGGGCGATAGGTGTACTGCACGGCGAAGAACGGCATGGTCACCCCTGCTCGATGGTTGCCAGCATCCGGGTGTTGCCCAGGGTGTTGGGTTTGACATAACTGAGGTCGAGAAACTCTGCGACGCCGGTGTCATAGGACCGGCACATCTCCTCGAACACCTCGCGCGTGACCGGGGTGCCCTGGATCTCGGCGAAACCGTGCCGCGCGAAGAAGGCCGTCTCGAACGTGAGCACGAAGACGCGCGAGAGCTGCAGTTCGCGGGCGACCGCCATGAGCCGGTCGACGAGGAGGTGGCCGATGCCGCGCCCGGCGTGGGCGTTGTCGACGGCGACCGTGCGGACCTCGCCGAGATCGGCCCAGAGCACATGCAGCGCACCACAACCGACGACCAGGCCGTCGACGTCGGCGACCCAGAACTCCTGGACGGACTCGTAGAGCGTGACGAGGTTCTTCTCGAGGAGGATTTTCCCGGCGTACTGGTCGATCAGTTCTTTGATCCGCGGGACGTCGGAGGTGCGCGCACGACGGATGACGACGTGATCGGCGGGGGACATGGGAATTCAGCTTAGTCTCTGCGATGGGGCGACCTGTGCACGTCGTTCCTCGGGACTGCCGATACCCTGATGGGCGTGTACTTGAGGACTGCCCTGAACTGCGGCACGACGCCGCGGTCAGGAGCGAGCTCATGACCGACCGGATCCGGCGGGCCGTCGAAGAGAACGGCATCGCCAATGTGGGCCGCGGGCCCGACCACATCACCGACCCGGTGGACCCGGTGCCGGTGGTCAACATCGCCAACGCACTCACGGTGTTCCGGATCGTCCTGGTGCCGGTGTTCCTGGTGGCGCTGTTCATGGAGTCGGGCGAGTCGACGCTGTGGCGCACGATCGCCACGATCGTCTTCGGGGTCGCGGCGCTGACCGACCGGTACGACGGGATGATCGCGCGGCAGCGCGGCCTGATCACCGACTTCGGGAAGCTGGCCGACCCCATCGCGGACAAGGCCCTGATCGGCGGTGCCCTCGTCGGGCTGTCGATCCTCGGCATCCTGCCGTGGTGGGTCACCGTGGTGATCGTCGCCCGCGAGGTGTGGGTGACGGCGCTGCGTTTCTGGGTGTTGCGGCACAAGGTCATACCGGCCAGCCGCGGCGGCAAGCTCAAGACGCTGCTGCAGGCGCTCGCCATCGGTCTGTACCTCCTCCCGCTCGGCGGACCGTGGCAGCTCGCCGCCGACATCCTGATGGGACTGGCGGTGGTGGTGACGATCTACACGGGTCTGGACTACACCTGGCAGGCGGTCAAGGTCCGGTCCGATCGCGATGAGACCGCACCCCGGCCGGTGGCACCGCGCGGACGTGCTGTGGGAGGAACCGGCGGCGGTCACTGACTTCGACTATCGTCGATCAGACGGTGCTGCCCCGACCGTGGGTGCCGACGCCGCCGGTGCCGCGGGGAACCCGTCGGGACCGCGAAGCGTTGGGGAGGGCAGCAGGCGCGCCGCCGGTTCGGTGGGCGCCGAGCAGTTCAGTTGGGCCGAGACGTTCAGTAGGGAGGAGACTCGATGGCGATGCTCTTACGCGAGGCGCTCGGCGACAGCCTGCGTCGGGTCCGGACGCAGCAGGGCCGGACCCTGCGCGAGGTGTCCACCGGTGCGCGGGTGAGTCTGGGCTACCTCTCGGAAGTCGAACGCGGTCAGAAGGAGGCGTCGAGCGAACTGCTCGCCGCGATCTGCGACGCGCTCGACGTCGAGATCGCCGACCTGCTCCTCGAAGTCGGCAGCGCAATGCGTCCGGCCGGTGCCGAACCCGTCGTGGTCGGCGCCGAGCCGATGGGTGACGGCGTCGAAGCCACCGAGGCCGGACTGACCGCGACCAAGGTCGTGATCCCGGCTCCCGCCGGTCGCCGGGAGGCCACGGCTCTCGCGGCTGCCTGACCCGCACCGTCTGAACGACACCGACTCAACACCGGACTCGCAGACGCTAGATTGGTCACCAGAGTTCTCAGACCCCTGAATGGAGTACGACGAGCATGGCGAACCCGTTCGTGAAGTTGTGGCGCTACCTCACAGCACTCGGCAACGCGAAGATCGACGAGCACGCTGACCCGAAGGTCCAGATCCAGCAGGCGATCGAGGACGCCCAGCGTCAGCACCAGGCGCTCTCGCAGCAGGCGGCCTCGGTGATCGGCAACCAGCGGCAGCTCGAGATGAAGCTGAACCGGCAACTCGAGGACGTCGAGCGGCTGCAGGCGAACACCCGCCAGGCGCTGACGCTGGCCGATCAGGCCGCCGCGGCCGGCGACACCCAGAAGGCGACCGAGTACACCAACGCCGCCGAGGCGTTCGCGGCCCAGCTGGTGACCGCCGAGCAGAGCGTGGAGGACCTCAAGTCCTTGCACGACCAGTCGCTCCAGGCGGCCGATCAGGCCAAGAAGGCCGTCGAGCGCAACGCGATGATCCTGCAGCAGAAGCTGTCCGAGCGTTCGAAGCTGCTCAGTCAACTCGAGCAGGCGAAGATGCAGGAGCAGGTCTCGGCGTCGCTCAACCAGATGAGCGAGCTGTCGGTGCCCGGGAACACGCCGAGCCTCGACCAGGTCCGCGACAAGATCGAACGACGCTACGCGAACGCGCTCGGTTCGGCGGAGCTGGCCAAGAACTCCGTGCAGGGCCGCATGCAGGAGGTCGAGCAGGCCGGCGTGCAGATGGCCGGACATTCTCGTCTCGAACAGATCCGCGCGAGCATGCGCGGTGACGCGCTGCCCGCCGCCGGGACGACCGCACCGGGTCTGCAGAAGCCGGCGACCCAGTCCGCGCCGCCGACCACCGAGCCGCCCCAGCAGAACTGACAGATCGCGCACGCGTGCACGACGAACCCGTGCGCGTCGCGATCGTCGCGGGCTCCGACGCCGGGCATGCCTTCCCGGCTTTCGCGCTGGCCGAGCGGTTCCGCTCCGCCGGTGACACACCGGTCGTGTTCACCTCCCTCGCATGGTCGGAGGCCGCGCGCCGCCGGGGGATCGACATCGCTGATCTCCCGGGGCTGCGCGCCGAGGACTCCGACGACGACTCCGACGCCGGAGCCAAACTGAGTGCCCGCGCCGCGCGCATGGCCCAGCAGCTCGTCGGGCCGCTGCGTGCGGCCGGGTCGCAACTCGTCATCTCCGACGTCATCACCGTGGGCGGGGGCTGGGCCGCTCAACTGTGTGGACTGCCCTGGATCGAGCTGTCGCCGCATCCGCTGTACCGGCCGTCCCGGGGACTACCGCCGATCGGGTCCGGGCTCGAACCGGGTCGCGGCGTCGGGGGTCGGCTGCGCGACACGCTGATGCGCGCCGCCACCGCGTCGTCGATCCGCCAGGGCGTGCGGCAGCGGGACGCTGCCCGGCGGACGATCGGGCTGGGTGACGTCGACGCGGAACCGGCGGCGCGACTCATCGCCACCCTTCCCGGCCTCGAGGTCCCGCGCCCCGACTGGCCGACCGACGCGCATCTCGTCGGACCCCTGGTGTGGGAGCCCACCGACGATCACTTCACCGTGCCTCCCGGCGATCACCCCCTCGTCGTCGTCGCCCCGTCGACCGCGCAGACCGGCGCCGCCGACATGCTCGGCGAGGCTCTCGAAGCGCTGTCGCCCGACACACTGGGCCGGACCGTGCGGGTGGTGGTCTCGGGGCTCCGAGACCCCGACGGGGCTGATCTCGCCCGCTTCCGCGGGGAACTGATCACGGCGGGGCCGGGCCGGCAGGACGAGGTGCTCGCGCACGCCGACCTGCTGATCTGTGGCTCCGGGCACGGGATCCTCGCGAAGGCGATGCTCGCGACGGTGCCGGTCGTCGCGGTACCCGGTGGGGGTGACCAGTGGGAGCTCGCCGCCCGGATCCGACGAGCCGGCGCGGGGCAGGCGGTGCGTCCGGTCACCGCGGACGCGGTTGCCGACGCCGTGCGGGCCGTCCTGGACGATCCGGCACATGCACGCGCGGCGGGTGCGATCGGGGAGTCGGTGACCGACGTCGTCGACCCGGTGGCGGTCGCGCATCGCGTTCTGGCGGCGTCACCTAGGCTGGACCCGTGCGTCTGACCGAGTTCACCGAGTTGATGACCACCGAATTCGGTGTGCCGTCGGCGGATTCGATCCTGTCCGATCACATCCTGATCGAGGTCGGCGGACGCACGGGTGCCCAGGCGATCGACGACGGGGTCGACCCGCGCGACGTCTGGATCGCGATCTGTCGCGACTTCGACGTACCGCGCCATCGCTGGTGACACGCCACCGCGTGTCACACTTGCCATCGAACAGGTGTTCGTCCATCCTGGTGCCCAGAGGTGAAATCAGACGGAACCACACGGGCCGAGTCTGCGTCTGAAGAGTTGTCGGACCCACCGGCTACTTTCATCACATGAACGCCCGGACCGCACAGACCGCCCGCCGGAAATCCGGCTCACAACCGAGGAGAACTCCCATGGCACCTGCGCCCCAAGACCGCGAGAAGGCTCTCGACCTCGCCCTCGCGCAGATCGACAAGAACTTCGGCAAGGGTTCGGTGATGCGGCTCGGCGAGGAGACCCGTCAGCCGATCGAGATCATCCCCACCGGGTCCATCGCGCTCGACGTCGCCCTCGGTATCGGCGGACTGCCCCGCGGCCGCGTCGTGGAGATCTACGGTCCGGAGTCCTCGGGTAAGACGACCGTCGCCCTGCACGCCGTCGCCAACGCCCAGGCGCAGGGCGGCATCGCCGCGTTCATCGACGCCGAGCACGCACTCGATCCCGACTACGCCGCCAAACTCGGCGTCGACACCGACGCGCTGCTGGTGTCCCAGCCCGACACCGGTGAGCAGGCGCTCGAGATCGCGGACATGCTGATCCGATCGGGCGCGCTCGACATCCTGGTCATCGACTCGGTGGCCGCGCTGGTCCCCAAGGCCGAGATCGAGGGCGAGATGGGCGACAGCCACGTCGGTCTGCAGGCCCGCCTGATGAGCCAGGCCCTGCGGAAGATGACCTCCGCGCTGAACCAGTCGAAGACCACCGCGATCTTCATCAACCAGCTACGCGAGAAGATCGGCGTCATGTTCGGTTCGCCCGAGACCACCACGGGCGGAAAGGCGCTGAAGTTCTACTCGTCGGTGCGCCTCGACGTCCGCCGGATCGAGACCCTCAAGGACGGGACCGACGCGGTCGGTAACCGCACACGCGTCAAGGTCGTCAAGAACAAGGTCGCACCGCCGTTCAAGCAGGCCGAGTTCGACATCCTCTACGGCCAGGGCATCAGCAAGGAGGGCTCGCTGATCGACATGGGTGTCGCGGAGGGCTTCATCCGCAAGTCCGGTTCGTGGTTCACCTACGAGGGCGATCAACTCGGCCAGGGCAAGGAGAACGCGCGCAAGTTCCTGCTCGAGAACGTCGACATCCGCGACGAGATCGAGAAGAAGATCAAAGAGAAGCTGGGCATCGGCGCAACCGTCGACGCCGACGACATCGCCCCCGCCCCAGTCGAATTCTGACATCGAAGGCGAGTTCAGGTAGACCGTGAGCGAGGCAACGGACCCCGGGCAGACGCGCACACGGCGGGACAACGACCCCGACCGTAAGGGACCCAGCGCATGGGACTCGGCGCTCCGACTGCTCGGGGTCCGTGCGCGTTCACGCCAGGAGATGCGAGAGCGATTGACGCGCAAGGGTTTCGAACCCGAGGCGGTCGACGACGTGATGGCGCGCCTGGAGCAACACAACCTCCTCGACGACGAGGAGTTCGCCTCCGATTGGGTACGATCCCGCCACCTCAACTCCGGTAAGGGGCGCGTCGCGTTACGACACGAGCTCCGCACCAAGGGGATCGACGAGTCGATCATCGCCGAGGCCCTCGCCGACATCGACCCCGACGACGAACGTGAGATCGCGTCGGGTCTGGTCGTGCGCAAACTCACGCCCTCGGTCGTCGACCGGATAGCCGAGGATCGCGCCGAACGCGACAAGGCGATGCGACGTCTCGTCGGAATGCTGGTGCGGCGCGGCTATTCCCAATCCCTGGCGTTCGACGTCGTGGGGGAGGCGCTCAGCGAGCTGCGTAGCGGCTGAGCGCCCCCACACGACGATCGTGCGGGTGTCACCTGCCGGTCGGCAGGTTCTCCGACGCAGCGAGTTCGGTCTCTTCCGGATCCGCGGGCGGTGCGGACGACCGGCGCCCCTGCCGGAGCCGGCGTTCGAGGCTGGTGGCGAAGGTCGAGAGCCCGAAGTTGATCAGGATCATGATGATGGCCACGACGATCAGTGCCGGGATGTAGTTGCCGTAGCGCGACGCCGAGAGCAGGCCGCTGCGGACCACCTCGGAGTAACCGATGATGTAGCCCAGCGCACTGTCCTTCAGCGCCACGACCATCTGCGAGATCAGTGCGGGCATCATCGCCGTGATCGCCTGTGGCAGAAGGATGATGCGCATCATCTGGCTCTTGCGCAGACCCAGGGCCATCGACGCCTCGGTTTGTCCCTTGGGCAGTGAGTTGATACCGGATCGCAGGATCTCGGCCATGACCGACCCGTTGTACAGGGTGAGTCCGGTGACCACCGCCGCGAACGCCAGGAAGGACGACGGGAAGACCCCGTAGATCGCGAACAGGAACCAGGTGAACACCATCAGGATCAGCACCGGGATGGCGCGGAACACCTCGACGAACAGGCCCGCGATGGTGCGTACCCACAGGTGATCGGAGAGTCGGCCGATACCGAGGACCGCACCGAGCAACAACGACAGCACGATCGAGACCGCCGCGGCCGCGAGGGTCCGCCACAGGCCCGGCAGGATGTAGCCGGTCCAAGTGCTCCACGTGACGAACGGCGACCACTTCTCGGCGGTGAACTGTTCGTTGGCGGCGAGGACGGCGATCACGTAGATCGCGATCGCGGCCAGGACCGCGATGAACGCGATCGCCAGCAAGCGGTTCCGGGTGCGGGCGCGTGGTCCCGGGGCGTCGTAGAGGACGGTCGAGTCAGCGCTCATCGTTTCACCGCCAGTCGCTTGGCGAGGTAGCCGAAGACGGCACCCTCGCTGAGTGTGATGATCATGAATCCCGCCGCGATGACGCCGAAGATGACGAACAGCTGGTCGGAGTAGGTCTCGATCTCGGTCTTCATCAGAGCCGCCGCCTCGGCGACGCCGATCACCGAGGCGACCGTCGTGTTCTTGGTGAGCGCGATCAGGACGCTGCCCAGCGGACCGATCACCGACCGGATCGCCTGTGGCAGCACGATGACCCCGAAGACCTGCGTGAACGAGAGGCCGAGGGAGCGAGCGGCTTCGGCCTGCCCGAGCGGGACCGTGTTGAAGCCGGAGCGCAGCGTCTCACAGACGAACGTCGAGGTGTACAGCACGAAGGCGAGGACGGCGAGCCAGAAGTTGTTCGACTCGATCGTCGGCGCGAAGGTCAGGCCCAGGTTCTGGTACAGGCCGATCGCACAGAACAGCACCACGAGTGTCAGCGGCGTGTTGCGGACGATGTTCACGTAGACCTCGGCGAAGCCGCGCATCACCGGCACGGGGGAGACCCGCATGGCCGCGAGGATCGTGCCCCACACCAGCGAGCCGATCGCCGAGTAGAAGGTCAGCTGGATGGTCACCCAGAAGGCGGGCCACAGCTCTGGACCCATGCTCTCCCACAGAGAGACGTCATTCATCGGTAGCTCCGTCGCTCACTGCAGCCCGGGCGGGCACGGTGTGGAGGGCGAGTCGAGGAAGTCGAGGTCGCCGGGATCGGGCAGGTAGGGGAACTTCGAGTCCGGACGGTCGGCGCGGGCGATGATCTCGTCCACGTAGGGATTGCCGAGTGCCTCGCGCAGCGCGGCGTTCCAGGCCGACTCGCCGTCGACGGAAGGCGCGAGCATCGCGTCGAGTGCCGTGTTGACGGCGTTCTGCGACGCCGTGTCGTCCAGAGCCAGCCCCACGCCGTAGCGCTCGGTGGAGAACGGACTGCCCGCGGTCTTCAGGGCATCCTTCACGCAGGCGTCCTTGAGGTAGGTCATCTCGACGAGCTTGAACTCGCCCTCCCAGAAGTTGGAGTAGCCGGCGAGGATCGCCTCGTCGGTGGTCACCGCGTCGACCTTGTCGCGACGCAGCGCCTCGACGCAGGCCGAGTAGGAGTCGTACTCCTGCAACTGGACCGCGGGCAGCTGTGCCTTGACGTTCTGCGCCGGTGTCGAGCCGGTCACCGAGCAGAGCTTCTTGCCCTTGTCGAGGTCGGCGAGTTCGTCGATCGTGTTGTCGTCGGCGCGCACCATCAGACCCTGGTACGTGACGAGATAGGGACCGCCGAAGGACACCTTCTTCGAGCGCGCCGCGTTGATCGAGTACGTGGCCGCGATCAGGTCGACCTCACCGTTGTCGATCATCGCCTCGCGGCGCGCCGAGGGGGTCTCGCGCCAGGTGACCTCGGGATGGGGGACACCGAGGTCGTCGGCGATGTGGTTGACGACATAGCGCGACACCGAGGCGTCGAATCCCTCGACGTTGCCGTCCGGCTCGTAGAGGCCGAGACCGGGCTGGTCGAACTTGACGCCCAGCACGACCGATCCCTCGCGGATGGAGTCGAGCAGGTTGCGCGGTTCGGTGCTGCCGCAGGCGGACAACACGGTGGCGAGCAGGGCGCCGACCGCGAGGACCAGGCCCGCGGTCCGCATCGGGCGGGTGGTTCGCTGTGTCATGTCAGTGCCCCAGGATCTTGCCGAGGAAGTCCCGGGCGCGATCGGTCGACGGGTTGCTGAAGAACGTCTCCGGATCGGAGTCCTCGATGATCGCCCCGTCGGACATGAAGATGATGCGGTCGGCGGCCTTGCGCGCGAAGCCCATCTCGTGGGTGACGACCACCATCGTCATGCCCTCTTTCGCGAGGGACACCATCACGTCGAGCACCTCGTTGACCATCTCCGGGTCGAGGGCCGAGGTCGGTTCGTCGAACAACATGATCTTCGGGTTCATCGCCAGCGACCGGGCGATGGCCACGCGCTGCTGCTGGCCGCCGGAGAGTTGGGCGGGGTACTTGTCCTTCTGGCTGGCGATGCCGACGCGCTCGAGCAGTTCGAGGGCGCGCTTGCCGGCCTCGTCCTTGCTCTTCTTGCGCACCTTGATCGGCGCGAGCGTGACATTCTCGAGGATCGTCTTGTGCGAGAACAGGTTGAAGGACTGGAAGACCATTCCGACGTCGGCGCGGAGCCGGGCGAGGTCCTTGCCCTCGGCGGGCAGCACCTGACCCTCGACCAGGATCTCGCCGCCGTCGATCGGCTCGAGGCGATTGATCGTGCGGCAGAGGGTGGACTTGCCCGAGCCCGACGGTCCGAGGACCACCACGACCTGACCGGCGGGGACCTCGAGATCGATGTCCTTGAGGACGTGCAACGACCCGAAGTGTTTCTGCACCCCGCGCATCGCGATCATCGGCTGGGACCCTGGGTCCGCGGACTTACTCGGCGAAACGGTCATTGGGGCACCCTATCGGCCGACGTGGAACAGGGTGTCCTGTGGGAGTCGATTTGCGTGCGCCCCGTACCCTCGTAGGGGTGAGTATCGAGTTGTCGGATCGGCCTGAGCAGGCAGCACCCGCCGCGCGCAGTTATCAGGTCCGTACCTACGGCTGCCAGATGAACGTCCACGATTCCGAGCGCATCGCCGGTCTGCTCGAGGACGCCGGGTACGTGCGCGCGGGTGAGGACGACCCCGCCGATCTCGTCGTCTTCAACACCTGCGCGATCCGGGAGAACGCCGACAACAAGCTGTACGGCAACCTGTCGCACCTCGCCCCGGTCAAATCCGACCGGCCCGGCATGCAGATCGCCGTCGGCGGCTGCCTCGCGCAGAAGGACAAGGACACGGTGCTGTCCCGGGCCCCGTGGGTCGACGTCGTCTTCGGCACACACAACATCGGGTCGCTGCCCGCGTTGCTCGATCGAGCCCGCCACAACGACGCCGCCCAGGTGGAGATCCTCGACGCGCTCGAGCGGTTCCCGTCGACCCTGCCGGCCAAGCGCGACTCCGCCTACTCGGGCTGGGTGTCGGTGTCGGTGGGGTGCAACAACACCTGCACGTTCTGCATCGTGCCGTCGCTGCGCGGCAAGGAGGTCGACCGCCGGCCGGGCGAGGTGCTCGCCGAGGTACAGGCCCTCGTCGACCAGGGTGTCGTCGAGGTGACGCTGCTGGGCCAGAACGTGAACGCCTACGGGATGTCCTTCGCCGATCCCGATCAGCCCCGCAACCGGGGCGCCTTCGCCGAACTGCTGCGCGCCTGCGGTGACATCGAGGGGCTCGAACGCGTCCGGTTCACCTCACCGCACCCCGCCGAGTTCACCGACGACGTGATCGAGGCGATGGCCCAGACGCCGAATGTGTGTCCGCAACTGCACATGCCGCTGCAGTCGGGGTCCGATCGCATCCTGCGCGCGATGCGCCGCAGCTACCGGCAGACCAAGTTCCTGGGCATCCTCGACAAGGTCCGCGAGGCCATGCCGCATGCGGCGATCACCACCGACATCATCGTCGGCTTCCCCGGCGAGACCGAGGAGGACTTCCAGGCCACCCTGGACGTCGTCGAGCGCGCCCGCTTCTCGAGCGCGTTCACCTTCCAGTACTCGCCCCGCCCCGGCACGCCCGCCGCGACGATGGCCGATCAGGTGCCGCCCGAGGTCGTGGCCGATCGCTACCGGCGTCTCATCGCGCTGCAGGAGCGGATCTGCCTGGCCGAGAACGAGGCGCTGGTCGGGACCGAGGTGGAGTTGCTCGTGGTCGCCGACGAGGGGCGCAAGTCGGCGAAGACCCAGCGCATGACCGGCCGCGCCCGGGACGGCCGCCTGGTGCACTTCGCGCCCGGAACGGCGTCGGGGATCCGCCCGGGTGACGTCGTGCACACGCAGCTCACCGCAGCGGCACCACACCATCTGATCGCCGATTCCGGCGTTCTCGCGCACCGCCGCACCCGCGCCGGCGACGCACACGAACAGAGCCGTACCCCCACCACCGCGCCCGTCGGCGTCGGGCTCGGGCTGCCGGGGTTCGGTGCCCCCGCCGCCGTCCCGGCCGACGCCGGCTGCGGCAGTGGCTGCGGCAGCTGACCACCATCACGAAGTGAGGCGATGACCATGTCCGAGAATTCGGCGTCCGACAACGAGGCGTCCGGCAGCTCTGGGTCCGAGAAGGCCGCGTTCGAGCAGTACGAGAACGACCTGCGCAAGGCGGAACGGCGGGTGGCCGGCGAGATCGACCCGGGTGCGCGCGCGGTCGTCGTCGCCGTGGCAGTCGTCCTCGCCATGGTGTCGATGGTGTTGCCGCACACGGGATCCGTCACCGGGCTCGAGGTCCTCACCTTCACGCCCGAGGCGGCCGCCGAGCGCGTCACGATCGTGTCGAGGATCTTCGTCTACCTGGTGACGATCTTCGGCATCGTCGTCTCCATGCTCGCGCTGCTCACCCGCCGGTGGTTCCTGGCGTGGATCGCGCTGTGCGGGTGCGCCATCGCGTGCGTCGCCGGGATGCTGGCGTGGTGGTCGCGGAACACGCCGGGCGTCGGTGGCGTCGAGCCGCCGTCGGGCGTCGGCATCGGCCTCGTGCTGGGCTGGATCGCGGTCTTCGTGCTCACGTTCCACTGGTCCCGCGTCGTGTGGGCGCGGAGCTCTTACCAGCTCGCGCTCGAGGACGAGCGGCGCCGGCAGGCCGCCGAGCAGGAGGCCTACGCCGCAGCGCTGTACCGCAAGAACCCGCACGAGGACTGATCCGGCGGGCCCCGACCGGACTCAGCGGTCGGTGACGGCACTCTCCGCGGCGGCGGCCCACTCGCGCCACTGCGCAGCCTGATCGCGCAACTTTGCGGCGTCGCGGTCCTTTCCGCGTTCGGCCGCCTTGCGCGCCTGGTCCTCGAGTTGCGCTGCGCGGTCGGCGAATTGCGCCGCCCGCGCCAGTGCCTCGGGATCGGTCCGCTGCCACTGAGCGTCCTCGGCGTCGCGGATGCGCTTCTCCAGGGCCCGCGCGCGGGCCTCCAGGCTGTGCATCTGATCGCGCGGGACCTTGCCCAGTTCGTCCCACTGATCGCGGAACGACCGGAACTCGCGGCGGGCCGCGTCGAGATCGGTGGCAGGGTCGATGGCCTTCTCGGCGGCATCGAGCAGGGCGACCTTGGCGGTCGCGTTCGCGGAGAATTCCGCGTCGCGTTCCGACGACGCCGCGTTGCGGGCGCCGAAGAAGACGTCCTGTGCGGCCTTGAACCGCTGCCAGAGGGCCTCGTCGGTGTCCCGCGGGGCGCGGCCGGCCGCCTTCCACTCACCGAGCAGTTCCCGGAACTTGGCCGACGTCGGGCCCCAGTCGGTGGAGCCGGACAGCTCCTCGGCGCGGGCGATGAGTGCTTCCTTGCGTTCCTTCGCACCGGCGCGCTCGCGGTCGAGTTCGGCGAAGTGCGCACCTCGCCGGCGATTGAAGGCGTCGCGCGCTTTGGCGTACCGCTTCCACAGCGCGTCGTCGGTCTTGCGGTCGACGCCCTTGATGGACTTCCACTCGTCGAGGATCTCGCGCAGCCGGTCGCCCGCGCTCTTCCAGTTGGTCGCGTCGGCGCCGATCTGCTCGGCCTCGGCGGCGAGGACCTCCTTGCGCGCGATGGCCTCCGACCGGGTCTTCTCGCGCTCGGCGCGGATGGTCTCGGCGACCTCGTCGGCGCTGCCGACGATCGCCTCGAGGCGGCGCTGCAGCGCGGCGACGTCACCGATCACATGCGCGTTGGGCAACTCGTCGAGCAGGTGCTTGGCGGCTTGCTGGGCCTTACGCGGGTCTCCCGAGCGGGCGGTGAGCCGTTCCTCGAGGATCTCGACCTCGGTGGCGAGGTCGTCGAACCGGCGTCCGAAGTGCGCAAGCCCCTCCTCGACCGTGCCGGCCTGCCACGAACCGATCTCGCGTTCGCCGTCGTCGGTCTTGAGCCACACGACACCCGACTCGTCGATACGACCGAAGCGGTGCGGATCACCGGTGACGAGATGCGTGACGACCGGTTCGGACGCGATGCCTGGGCGGGGTCCGGGCTTGGGCCGGGGTCCCGGCTTGGGTCCCGGCTTCGGTGTGTCCTGCCCGGCGGGTGCCTGCTGGGGTTCGGAAGCCGATTCGGTCGGGTTGCTCATGTGCACGTGTCCTGCCGCTCAGTGGTGCCGCGCGTCACGGCTGCCGGTCGCTGGAGTCGGTTCTCGCCGGGCATCCTACGCCCGCGATCGCCGACAAGTACCGTTCCATTCAAGCAGTTCAGGCCCGTCGATGTGGCGTCCGTGCCGAGTTGGTGGGTCGCGGCGCGGGGTAACCGGCGCCGGGAGCGGAGCGAGCGGGCCGAATGTCACCGGCGCCGGGAGCGGAGCGAGCGGGCCTCGTGTGGTCGACTAGCGTCGTGGTGTGCTTGCGGCCGTCGTCTTCGTTCCGAGTGCCCCGCTGCTCGTCCCCGAGTTGGCCGGACCGGCCGCCTCCGACACCGAGCCGGTGCGGCGCGCAGCTCTCGACGCGGTCGCGGGCGCGCTCGGCGTCGACCGCTGGGTGGCGATCGGAACCGCCGACGGGTCGACCGCTGGCCTCGTGGGCGAGCCCTTGCGCGGCACCTTCGCGCGGTTCGGCGTGGACGTCCCGGTCACGATCGACTCCGCGATCACCGATGTTGCTATCGCCGATGTCGCGGTCACCGACCCGCTGCCCCGGATGAGTCTGTCGGCGCTGATCGCCGGGTGGATCGCCGAGCGGATGTCGCTGGGTCCGCTGAGCGTGTGCAGCGTCGGTTCCGCCACGCCGCCCGCGGAGTGCGTCGCGGTGGGTACCCGGCTGGCCGCCCGTCTCGACGAGGGCTCGGACGCCGTCGGGGTCCTGGTGGTGGGCGACGGGTCGACGGCGCTGACCGACAAGGCCCCCGGCGGGGGGCGTCGGGAATCGGCGGTGGCGCTGAACGACGCGATCGTGGCCGCGCTCGGATCGGCGGACACGGACACGCTGATGGCACTCGACCCTGCGAAGTGCGATGCCGAGGGCGTCGGCGGCCGGGTCGCGTGGCAGGTGGCGGCCGGCCTCGTCGGCGACCGGTCGGTCCGGGCGGTACCCGACTTCGCCGACGCGCCCTTCGGCGTGGGTTACGTGGTCGCGACCTGGACCGTCAACGACGGCGAGCACGCCCGATGACCGCGCCGCCCACCCCGATCGCTGTTGTCGGACCCACTGCCGGCGGCAAGTCCGATCTGGCCCTCGACCTCGCCGAACGGCTCGGCGGCGAGATCGTCAACATCGACGCCATGCAGCAGTACCGCGGCATGGACGTCGGGACGGCCAAGCTCCCGCCCGACGAACGCCGCGGCATCCCGCATCACCAGCTCGACGTGCTCGACGTGACCGAGGTGGCGACCGTCGCGCGCTATCAGCAGGCCGCGCGGGCCGACGTCGACCGGTTGCGCGCCGCGGGTCGGGTCCCGGTGATCGTCGGGGGATCGATGATGTACGTCCAGGGACTCCTCGACGGCTGGCAGTTCCCGCCCACCGACCCGCAGGTCCGCCGGCGTTACGAGGACCTGCTCGACGAGCGCGGAGTGGGCGAGATGCACCGGCTGCTCGCGGAGGTCGACCCGGCCGCGGCGTCGACCATCCTGGCCACCGACGGTCGCCGCATCGTGCGGGCGCTGGAGGTGGTCGAGCTGACCGGTGCACCCTTCGCCGCGTCGCAGCCCACCATCGGCGAACCGCGCTGGGGCACGATCATCCTCGCCCTCGACCGGGACACCGAGGAACTCGACGACCGGATCCGCCGTCGGACGAGAGCGATGTTCGAGCAGGGCCTCGTCGACGAGGTGGAGGACCTCTGTTCCCGCGGCCTGCGAGAGGGACGCACCGCGTCGCAGGCGATCGGTTACAAACAGGTCCTCGCGGCGCTCGACGGCGAGTACGACCTCGCGCAGGCCGAGGAGCTGACCTTCATCGGCACCCGGCGTTATGTCCGTCGGCAGCGCTCGTGGTTCCGCCGCGATCACCGGGCGCAGTGGCTCGACGCCGCCGCACCCGATCTGCTCGACCGAGCGCTGCGCATCGTCGACGCGCCTTCCCCGTAGGCTGTGATCCGTGACTTCCGCCCCGCAGAGCAGTGCGAGCGACGGCCTGCACTTCGTCAAGGGTCATGGCACCCAGAACGACTTCGTGGTCCTCGCCGACCCCGACGCCGAGATCGCGCTCGACGCCGCTACGGTCGCGGCGCTGTGCGACCGGCAACGGGGGATCGGCGCCGACGGATTGCTGCGCGTCGCCCGCTCGGGCGCCCTCGTCGCGGCCGGTGTCCTCGACGCCCTGCCCAACGACGTGTCGGCCGACGACTGGTTCATGGATTACCGCAACGGCGACGGTTCGATCGCGGAGATGTGCGGCAACGGGGTACGCGTCTTCGCCCACTACGTCCGGGCGTCGGGACTCGTCGACACCGACACGTTCTCCGTCGGTTCCCGTGCGGGTGCCCGCGGCGTCACCATCCACTCCTTCGACGCCGTGCACGCCGAGGTCACGGTGGAGATGGGTCCGGCGCGGATCGACGGGTCGTCGGTGGTCCGCATCGGTGACGACATCTACCCCGGTGCGATGGTCGACGTGGGGAACCCCCACCTGGCGTGCGTCGTCGCGGACATGACCGCGGCCGACCTCGACGCGGTCGACTTCTCCGCCGGCGTGATCATCGAGGCCGCCGACTTCCCGCACGGCGCGAACGTCGAGCTGCTGACCCCACCCGTGGAAGGCCCCGACGGCGGCCTGACCGCGCGGATGAGGGTGTTCGAGCGGGGCGTCGGGGAGACGCGCAGCTGCGGAACCGGCCTGGTCGCGGCGACGCGCGCCGCTCTCGACGCCCGCGGCGCGGACACCGGCGAGCTGCGCATCGGCATCCCCGGCGGTGAGGTCACCGTGACGATCCGTCCCGATGGCTCGACCCTGCGCGGGCCGTCGATGCTGGTCGCCGACGGGGTGCTGCGGCCCGGCTGGGAGCGCTGAGCTCGATATTCGCGTGCTCGGTCCTGGACGGTCGTGAGACCATGGTTCCCGTATGACCGAATCAGAAGCACAGATCATGTCCGCGGCCGATCTCGGGATCCGCGACACCGCGGGTCCCACCACCGGCGAACTCCAGCTGTCCGAGCGCGCCTCACTGCAGCGCATCGCGGGACTCTCCACCGAACTCACCGACGTCACCGAGGTCGAGTACCGGCAGCTACGACTCGAACGCGTGGTCCTGGTCGGCGTGTGGACCGAGGGCAGCGCGGCTGCCGCGAAGGCCAACATGACCGAGCTGGCCGCCCTCGCCGAGACAGCCGGTTCCCAGATCCTGGACGCGGTGATCCAGCGTCGCTCCAAACCCGATCCCGCCACCTACATCGGCAGTGGCAAGGCCGAGGAATTACGCGAGATCGTCCTCGCGACCGGCGCCGACACCGTCGTCTGCGACGGTGAGCTCACGCCCGCCCAGCTCAATGCGCTGGAGAAGGTGGTGAAGGTGAAGGTCATCGACCGCACCGCGCTGATCCTCGACATCTTCGCCCAGCACGCGACCTCTCGCGAGGGCAAGGCGCAGGTCTCCCTCGCGCAGATGGAGTACATGCTCCCGCGTCTGCGCGGCTGGGGTGAATCGATGTCCCGGCAGGCCGGTGGCCGGGCGGGCAGCAACGGCGGTGTGGGCCTGCGCGGTCCCGGTGAGACCAAGATCGAGACCGACCGTCGCCGCATTCGGGAGCGGATGGCCAAGCTGCGGCGCGAGATCCGTGGCATGAAGAAGGCGCGGAACACCAAACGTGCTGCGCGCAAGAGCGGTTCGATCCCGACGATCACCGTCGCCGGCTACACCAACGCGGGCAAGTCCAGCCTGGTCAACGCGATGACCGGCGCCGGTGTCCTCGTGCAGGACGCGTTGTTCGCGACCCTGGATCCCACCACCAGGCGGGCGACGCTCGACGACGGCCGCGCGGTCGTCTTCACCGATACGGTCGGGTTCGTCCGGCATCTGCCGACCCAGCTCGTCGAGGCGTTCCGGTCGACGCTCGAGGAGGTCGTCGACGCCGATCTGCTTCTGCACGTCGTGGACGGTGCGGACGCCTTCCCGATGGAGCAGATCTCGGCCGTCCGTCAGGTCATCAACGAGATCGTCGCCGAAGAGGGCGTCACCGCGCCGCCGGAGTTGTTGGTCATCAACAAGATCGACGCCATCGACGGCAACCGCCTCACCGAGTTGCGTGGCGCGCTCGGTCCGGATGCGGTGTTCATCTCCGCCCGAACCGGTGAGGGACTGCCCGAACTCTTCGGGCGGGTGCGCGAGTTCGTCGGTCGCGAGGACGTCGAGATGACCATCGAGGTGCCGTTCGACCGGGGTGATGTCGTGTCTCGCGTCCACAGCGAGGGCGAGGTCATCTCGTCGGAGCACACCGAGACCGGCACCACGATGAAGGTCCGCGTCCCGGCCGCTTTCGCGGGCGAGATCGCGGACCTCCGGATGTGAGCGCTTCGCCGGCTGTACGGACCCAGTCGGCTGTACGGACCTAGTCGGCGTCGAGATCCTTCTCGACGAGACCGACGATGGTGTCGAGCGCGGCCTGGTCGTCGGCCGTCACGACCACGCGGGTGCCCTTCTCGGCCCCGAGCGTCATGATCATCAGCGCCGACCCCGCGTCCACCGGGTCACCGCCCTCGAGGCCCAGCGTCACCGGGCTGCCGGTCTCGGCGACCGCCTCGGCGATGATCGTGGCGGGGCGGGCGTGCAGTCCGACTGCGGAGCCGACGGTGGCGGTGGTGCTGGGCATGGTAACTCCTTCGAGTGTTGTCGTGTGTTCTGTGGTGGTTGTCGGGCGATTCGGTGCCGGGGAGCGCCCCGGATGTCAGGTGGTCGTGTGATCGGGTGTCAGACGGCGACCGCCTCGAGTTCGTCGAAGGCGACGGCGTCGCGACTGCGGTGCACCTGCTTGGCCGCGACCACCAGGACGGCGGACAGCACCGTACCGGCGACCAGCGCGACGAGGAACAGGACCCAGTTGTTCATGGCGAAGAAGACGAAGATGCCGCCGTGCGGGGCGCGCAGTTCGACGCCGAAAGCCATGATCAGCGCACCGCTGAGGGCACCACCGGCCATCATCGACGGGATGACCCGGAAGGGGTCGACCGCGGCGAACGGGATGGCACCTTCGGAGATGAACGACGCGCCGAGGAGCCATGCGGCCTTGCCGTTCTCGCGCTCCGGTTCGGTGAACAGGCCCGGTCGGACGACGGTGGCGAGAGCCAGGGCGAGCGGGGGCACCATGCCGGCACACATGACCGCCGCCATGATCTGGAATTGCGCGGGTCCGGCGGTTGCCGCGTCGGCGATCCCGGCGGTGGCGAACAGGTACGCGCTCTTGTTGACCGGTCCGCCGAGGTCGAAGCACATCATCAGGCCGAGCACGATGCCGAGGGCGATGGCCGATCCGCCGGACATGCTCTCGAGGCCGCTGTTCATCTGCTCGGTCAGCCAGGCGAGCGGTTTGCCGAGGACCATGTAGAGCAGTCCGCCGACGATCATGCTGCCGAACAGCGGGATGACCACGACCGGCATGAGACCACGAGCCCACTGGGGCACCGGGGTCCGCGCGATCCACAGGCACACCACGCCGGCGATGAGACCGCCGATCAGCGCGCCGATGAAGCTGGCGCCCACGGCGAGCGAGACGATGCCGGCCACGAAACCGGGTGCGATACCGGGGCGGTCGGCGATCGCGAACGCGATGTAGCCCGCGAGGACCGGTACGGCCAGACCCATCACGCCCGAGCCGATCGCGAAGCTCACCGCGCCCAGGTATTGCAGCAGCCCGCCCGCCGGCAGATCCCAGAGGCTGTTGTTCAGGGCGATGAACGCGCCGTCGCTGAGGGTGCCGCCGTCGTCGAGGTTCGTGTTGGCGACCTCGTAGCCGGCGAGCAGGAAGCCGAGCGCGATGAGCAGTCCGCCCGCCGCGACGAACGGGATCATGTAGCTCACACCGGTCATGAGTGCCTGGCGTGTACGGCCGGCGAGACCGATGCCCGACTTCGACGAGTCGGCCGCGTCCGCGTCCGCGCCGTCGCCGGTGACGCGCGCCGCGTTCGGGTCGCGCCCCGCCGCGACCGCCTCGGCGATCATGGCGTCGGGTTCGTTGATGGCGCGCTTCACCCCGGATGCGATGACGGGTTTGCCGCGGAACCGGTTGCGATCCTTGACCCCGACGTCCGTGGCGAAGATGACGGCGTCGGCCGAGGCGATCACGTCCGGATCGAAGGCCGTGGTCGCCGAGGACCCCTGGGTCTCCACCGCGAACTCGACGCCGGCCCGCTCGGCGGCGTACTTCAGGGCGTCGGCCGCCATGTAGGTGTGGGCGATGCCGGTCGGGCACGCGGTGATCGCGACGATGCGCGGCTTGGCCGGTCCCGGGTCCGGGGTCCGGTCCGAGTCCGGGTGGGCCGGCGCACCTTCGGGTTTCGTGGTCGACGGGGCAGGGGTGGACGGGGTGGCGGTCGGCGCGGCGGTGCTCGCGGCCGGCGGCGCGGGGTCGATGGCCTCGTTGACCAATTCGATGACCCGCTCCTCGTTCTCGGCCGCGCGGAGCGAGGCCACGAAGTCGGGCCGGACGAGTGAGCGGGCCAGCGAGCTGAGGAGCTTCATGTGCGCACTGGCACCCCCCTCGGGCGCGGCGATGAGGAAGACCAGGTCGGCCGGCCCGTCCGGTGCGCCGAAGTCGACCTTGCGGGACAGCCGCGCCATGGCGAGACTGGCCGCGGTCACCGACGCGGTACGGGCGTGCGGGATGGCGATGCCGCCGGGAAGTCCGGTGGCGGACTTGGCTTCTCGGTCCAGTGCGGCCCGCGCGAGGTCGGCGGGATCGGTGGTCCGGCCGGCCGCGGCGAGGGCGTCGGCGAGCGTGGTGATGACGGCGGCGGGATCGCCGCCGGCGTCGACGTCGAGACTCACCGTCTGCGCGGTGATGATCTGCTCGGTCATGGGATGTCCTTCGGTGGAAAGAGTGGGGTCGGTGCTGGGTGGGTCGATGGTGGATGGAGTCGGTGCTGGATGGGTGCGGTGTTGGATGGATGTGGAGACTCGCCGGGACGGTGCCGTCAGGTCATGCGCGCGGCTCCCGACAGTTCGGTCACCCGCACGCCGGGGAGGTCGAGGTGGTCGGGCGTGGGGGCCTGGGTGCCGGCGAGCGATGCGGCCGCCGCGCCGTACGCCACGGCCGACCGGAGGCAGTCGGCGGGCGCGGCCCCGGTGCTCTGCGCGATGAGGTAGCCGGCCAGTGACGAGTCGCCGGCGCCGACGGTGCTGCGCGGGACGATCGGCGGCGGGGTCGCCGACCACACGCCGGATGCGGTGACCAACACGGCCCCGACGGCGCCGAGGGTGGCGAGGACGTTGCCCCCGATCTGTTCGGCGATGGTCGCAGCGGCGTCGATGACCGGTCCGAGATCGTTGCGCGCGAGTGCTTCTCGGAGCTGTCCGGGGTCGGCGCCGGTCAGTTCGGCGAGCTCGTCCTCGTTGGGCTTGATCAGGTCGACGCGACCGGTGACGCTGGCACGGAGGGGAGCGCCCGAGGTGTCCACCGCGACCCGGCAGCCGGCGAGGACGAGGTCGTCGGCGATCGAGCGGTACCAGTCGTCGGGGACGCCGGGAGGCAGCGACCCGCAGAGGGTGACCCACTGCGCGGAGCCGGCGTGCTCACGGATCAGCCCGACGAGCGCCTCGCGGTCCGGGCCCGTCAAGGTGACGCCCGGTGCGTTGATCTTGGTGGTCGTCCCGTCGGATTCGGCGATGGTGATGTTGGACCGGACCTCGCCGTCGACCGGCACGGCGTCGTAGGGGAGTGCGAGGTCGTCGAGTGCGGCCCGCAGCGGGTCGCCCGGCCGCGCCGGGAGCAGTGCGCGGGTGGCCAGGCCCGCGGCCGCGACGACCCGGGCCACGTTGACGCCCTTGCCGCCCGGCTCGGTGCGGACCACGCCGGCGCGCTGCACCTCGCCGCGGGCGAGCGGTGCGCCGAGTTCGAGGGTGCGGTCGAGACTCGGGTTGGCGGTGACGGTGACGATCATGCGATCACGACCTCGACGCCACGCGCGGACAGGGCCGCCGAATAGGCCGGGTCGATCCCGGAGTCGGTGATGAGGACGTCGACGTCGTCGAGTCCGGCGAAGGAGGTGAGGTCCTCGCGGTCCATCTTCGAGCTGTCGGCAAGGACCACGACCCGTTGCGCGGCTGCGACCATCGCCGCCTTGACCGCGGCCTCGTCGGGGTCGGGTGTCGACAACCCGTGGGCCTCGCTCAGGCCGTTCGTCCCGATGAAGGCGGTGGTCACGCGCAGTCGGCGAAGCGCGTCCACGGTGTCGACGCCCACGGTCGCCTGGGTGAGACCGCGTACGCGTCCGCCGAGGGCATGGAGACCGTCGGGATGGGTTCCCGCGAGCAGGCCGGCGATGGGCAGGCTGTTGGTGAACAGGGTGAGCCTCCGATCGGGAGCGGTCGCCTCGGCCGCGCGGTAGGTGGTGGTGCCGGCGTCGAAGAGCACCGAGCCGCCGTCGGGCGGCAGGAACCGGATGGCCGCCCGGCCGATCGCGGTCTTCTGCTCGATCTGGCTCGACTCCCGTTCGTCGATCCCGAGCTCGCCGAGGGTGCGCATGATCTCGGCGCGCACGGCGCCGCCGTGGACCCGCTGGAGATGTCCGGCGCGTTCCAGTACCGCGAGATCGCGTCGGACGGTCTCGCTGGTGACGTCGAATTTCTCGGCGAGCGCGGCCACGGATGCCCGCCCCGCGAGTCGCACCTCGTCGACGATCGCCTGTTGTCTCTCCTCGGCGTACACACCGCTCCGATCTCCGGTTTCGACCAACCCGCTTGTTGAGGCGTGTGGGATTGGATGTTGTAGTAATTGTGTTTACGCCTGTTTGTGTTGACAAGTCAAGCACTTTTTGTAACGGTGGTCACATCGGTAGTCGAGTGAGAGGCAAGACGATGGCGCAGATCCTGACGGGAACCCCGGTGGTCGGCGGGTTGGCCCACGGTCCCGCGCTGTGGCCGGGCGAGCGACCCGACCACTCGCCGGAGAAGCTCGGCGTCGGTGTGGAGATCGCCGAGGAACGGCGCGCCGACGAGGTCACGCGCTTCGCCACCGCGGCCGGCGCCGTCGCCGCGCGGCTGCGCACGCGCGCGTCGCAGAACACCGGGGTGACGGCCGAGGTGCTCGCCGCGACGGCGGGCCTGGCCGAGGACCGCGGCTGGATCGGTGCCGCGACCGCGCTCATCGGCAAGGGCGCCCCCGCCGAGGCCGCTGCCGTCGCGGCCACCGAACAGTTCGCGGCGGTGTTCACCAAGCTCGGCGGACTGATGGCCGAGCGGGTCACCGATCTCAACGACGTGCGCGACCGGGTCCTCGCCGAACTGCTCGGCCTACCCGAACCTGGTGTGCCCACTCCGGAGGTGCCGTCGGTCCTGCTCGCCGACGACCTCGCGCCCGCCGACACCGCGGGCCTCGACCCCACGAGCACCATCGCCCTCGTCACCCGCCTCGGCGGACCGACCAGCCACACCGCGATCATCGCGCGCCAGCTGGGGATCCCGTGCGTGGTGGCGGTGGCCGACCTGGACGAGATCGAGCCCGGCACAACCGTTCTCGTCGACGGCAGCACCGGGCGGATCGAGGTGGAGCCCGATGCGGAGGCGGCCCGGGCTCGCGTCGACGAGGATCGGCGGCATGCCGCACTCGTCGCCGGCTGGACCGGTCCGGGGCAGACCGCCGACGGGGTGGCCGTGGCGGTGCTCGCCAACGTCGCCGACGGATCGTCGGCACGCGCCGCGGCCGGGTACCCCGTCGAGGGCGTCGGGCTCTTCCGCACCGAACTCGCGTTCCTCGAGCGTGCCGACGAACCGTCGGTGGACGAGCAGGCCGCGATCTACCGGGAGGTGCTCGATGCGTTCGACGGGCAGAAGGTGGTCATCCGCACCCTCGACGCCGGGTCCGACAAACCGCTCCGGTTCGTGACCCATCCCGACGAATCGAACCCAGCGCTCGGCGTGCGGGGCGATCGGATCGCGCTGGCGCACCCCGAGATCCGCGCGCATCAGCTCGACGCGATCGCGCAGGCCGCGTCGGGGTCGGCCGTCGCGCCGTGGGTCATGGCGCCGATGATCGCCTCGCCGGCGGAGGCGCGCACCTTCGCCGCCGAGGTCCGCGGCCGTGGTCTGGTCGCCGGGGTGATGATCGAGGTGCCCGCGGCGGCGATCCTGGCCGAAGCCGTCCTCGCCGAGGTGGACTTCGTGTCCATCGGCACCAACGATCTGACCCAGTACACGATGGCGGCCGACCGGATGTCGGCCGATCTCGCCGGACTGACCGACCCGTGGCAACCGGCCGTGTTGAGCCTCATCGCGGGTGTCGCGGCAGCGGGTGCACGTCAGGGAAAGCCGGTCGGGGTGTGCGGCGAGGCCGCCGCCGATCCGAACCTCGCCTGCGTGCTCGTCGGTCTCGGGGTCACCTCGCTGTCCAGCGCGCCGGCTGCTGCGGCGGCCGTGGGGGCCCGGCTCGGCGAGGTGTCCGCACCGGACTGCCGGGCCGCCGCCGAGGCTGCCCTGTCCACCTCGGATCCCGCCGCGGCGCGCGAGGCGGCCGCGGCGGTGCTCGACGGTTCGGTCGGTGGAGAGGTCAGACTCGCCGCATCACGGTGACGACCTTGCCGAGGATGACGGCATCGTTGCCCGGGATCGGATCGAACAGTTCGTTGTGCGGCATGAGCCAGACGTTCGGGCCCTGACGCTTGAAGGTCTTCACGGTGGCCTCGCCGTCGATCATGGCCGCGACGATGTCGCCGTTGTCGGCGACGTTCTGCTGCCGGACCACGACCCAGTCGCCGTCGCAGATCGCGGCGTCGATCATCGACTCGCCGACGACGCGCAACAGGAAGAGCGATCCCTCGCCGACGAGCTCACGGGGCAGTGGGAAGACGTCCTCGACGGCCTCCTCGGCCAGGATCGGACCGCCGGCCGCGATACGGCCGAGAACCGGCACGAAGGTCGGCTCGGGAAGCTGGCCGGCCGTCGGGGTGTCCGGCGACGGGGTGTCACTCGGGGCGATGTTGACCGCACGGGGACGGTTCGCGTCGCGCTTGAGCAGCCCCTTGCGTTCCAGCGTCCGCAACTGATGGGCCACCGATGACGTCGAGGCCAGGCCGACCTCGTCGCCGATCTCCCGGATGCTCGGCGGATAACCGCGCTCGCGCACCGAGCGGCGGATCACCTCCAGGACCCCGGCCTGTCGCGGGGTGAGTGAGGCCTCGGCGGCGGCGGCGTCGAACGGGGCCTCGTCGTCGGCGCCCCGCGCTCGGCCGCGCCTATCGCCGGTGTCACTCATGTTCGGTTCCTCTCGTCTTCGGAACGTGCTGGTAGATGGCTTGCGCCGGGTCCGAGCCTAGCGGAGTGCGACCGGCACCTCAAACATTTGTTCGATGTGTCGCGAGACTTTGTCGGGACGTCGTGCTACAAATTCGAACATCAGTGCATCGAACATCTGATCGATGTTCGAACACCGAACACCACACCCGCACGATCCCAGACACCCGAACACCGGAGGGCACCATGCGCACCGCCACTCTCGTCGCTCCCGTCCGCACCGACCGTCCCGACGCCGTCCGGCCGCGCACCGACCGCGCCGATCGCGTCCGGACCCGCGCCCCGCTGTCCGACGGCGGCCGACCGGTCGACAACCGGCCGGCCGGCACCCGGCCGCGGGGGGCATCGCCGGTGACCCCGCGGGTGGGCGGTACCCACTGTGGCTCTCCGGTCGGGGTCCGGGGACGTGGCCCGGTCGGGCCCGACGCGGCGGTGTTCCGTCGCCGCCGCCGCACCGCGGTCGCGCTCCTCGCCGGTGTCGGGCTGGCGTTCGTCGTGTGGGTGTTCGGTGTCGTCGGCCAGAATTACTCGGACTCGCTGACACCGTCCGCCGTGAGTTCCGAGGTCGTCCATGTGCGCTCGGGGGACTCGCTCAGCTCGATCGCCGGCCGGGTGGCACCCGAGATGCCGCGCGAGGTCGTGATCGACGAGATCGTCGCGATGAACGATCTGGGGTCGAGCGCGCTGCAGGTGGGCCAGCCCCTGCTCACCCCCCGGTACCGCTGAGGCCGGGCGGTATCCTCGATGTCACAGGGGCCGGCCGACAAGCGGCGGGGCGCACGCTTCGGGTGCGTTCCAGCGTCCCGCGACCTGCGTGAGGACACGATGCGCTGCCCCTTCTGCAAGAACGACGACACCAAGGTCATCGACTCGCGTGTCGCAGATGAAGGGCAGGCCATCCGCCGCCGTCGCTCCTGTGTGGAGTGCGGTCGCCGGTTCTCGACCGTGGAGAGCGCCGTGCTCGCGGTGGTCAAACGCAACGGCGTGACCGAGCCGTTCAGCCGGGAGAAGGTCATGCGTGGCGTGCGGCGAGCCTGTCAGGGCCGCCACGTCGCCGAGGACGCGCTCGCGCAGCTCGCCCAGCAGGTCGAGGACACGGTGCGCGCCAGTGGATCGGCCGAGATCCCCAGCAACGAGGTCGGACTCGCCATCCTGGGCCCGCTCCGCGATCTCGACGAGGTGGCGTATCTGCGCTTCGCCTCGGTGTACCGGTCGTTCGACTCGGTGGAGGACTTCCAGCGCGAGATCGACGACCTGAAGGCGGCATCGGGATCCGGGAGCGCGCTCGCCGAACCCGTGTCAGCCGAGTCGGTCCAGAGCTCGTAGGACCCGTTTCTCCGACACCGGGAACGCGGTGCCGAGACGCTGGGCGAACAGCCCCACGCGCAACTCCTCGACGAGCCACTGCGCTTCGTCGTCGACCACCGCCCGCCGGTGCTCGGGTACCTGTTCGAGGCGTTGGGCCCACCGTTCGACGACGCGATCGACGGCGGCCACCCCGGCCTGGTCGCGTGCTGCGGACGCGGGTAGTGCCTCCAGACGTGCTTGCGCGCCGTCGAGATAGCGCGGCAGATTCTCCAGGTGGCGTCGCGCGGTAGCCGCCACGAATCCGTCGAACACGAGGTGGGCGACCTGTTCGGCGACGTCGTCGGCAGCCAGCGAACCGGCGTGCCGGTCGATCGCCGCCCGCAGCGGGGACATCCGTTCGAGGGCTGCGACGGCCAGCGAGAAGTAGTCCGGTGCGGCCGCGGCGACCCGTGGCCGGATCCGTTCGAGCAGCGCCGAGAAGGATTGTGGTGAGCGAACCGCGGCGAGCTCTGCGTCGTCGATGTCGGCGACCGTGTCCCGAATGGCCCGTCGGGTGCAGTCGGCGAGCAGTGCCTCGGTGGTCGAGTACGGGCTCTGGCTCAGGGCGAGTCGTTCGACCGGACTCAGCGAGCCGGCGATCCGCTTGTGCAGCGGAGGTATCGCGAGGTCGAGGAGGGCGACGATCCCGCGTCGCAGGAGGCGGTCCCGTGTCTCCGGGCTAGCCGCATCGACGACGACAACGCCGCGCGCGTGGCCCTTCGCGTCGGAGACCACGTCGATCGTCGGGTACCGGGTCAGCCGCTGCCCCGCGACATCGACCGTCGTCTGCTCGGCGAGCGAGCCGATCCCATCGGCGGTCCAGGTCTTATACAGGTTGCGCGACACCGTCTTCGGCGCCGCGGGCGTTCCGGTCTGCTGGAGTTCGGGCAACGAGTCGGCGCGGGCGACGATCCGTCCGGAGTCGTCGGCCACCGCGAAATGCATGCGCAGGTGCGGCGGTACCCGGTCGGTGTCGAAATCGCCCGCGGTCACCCGCATCCCGGTGATCGCCGAGAGCTCGCGGGCCAGCCCGGTGGTGAGCGGCTCCTTGCGCGGGGTGAGCCGGCCGAGCGCGAGTTCGGCGAATCGCTGCGCGGGCGACATGCTCTTGCGGAGCTGTTTCGGCAGCGACTTGACCAGTGCGGTGGCCAGTTCGGCGCGCATGCCCGGGACCGACCAGTCGAAGCCGGCCGGTCGGACATGGGGGAGCAGTGCCTGCGGGATCACGACGGTGACGCCGTCGTCGGGTGCGCCCGGTTCGAACCGGTAGCGCAGTTCGAGTCGGGTGTCGCCCTGCTGCCAGGCGCCGGGATAGTCCGTGGGGGCGACGTCGGTGCCTCCCGTGACGTCCTCGGGGCGCAGATCCAGCAGATCCGGTTCGGCCCGGCGGGCCTTCTTCCACCAGGTGTCGAAGTGCCGGGCCGAGGTGACGTCGGACGGTAGCCGCTGGTCGTAGAACTCGAAGAGCTGGTCCTCGGTGATCACGAGACCCCGGGTGCGCGTGCGGTTCTCGACGTCCGAGGCGGCCTCGAGAAGCGTGCGATTGCGGTCGAAGAAGGCGTGCTGCGTCCGCCAATCGCCCTCGACGAGAGCGTGCCGGATGAACAGCTCCCGGGAGACCACCGGGTCGATGGGGCCGTAGTCGACGCGCCGGCGGGCGACGAGCGGGACCCCGTAGAGGGTCACGCGTTCGTAGGCCATCGCCGCTCCGCGTTTCGCCGACCAATGCGGCTCGCTGTGGGTGCGCTTCACGAGATCCCCGGCGAGTTTCTCGGCCCACAGCGGATCGATCCCGGCGACGGTGTGGGCGAACAGGCGCGACGTCTCGAGGACCTCGGCCGCCATGATGAAGGCGGGCGGCTTCTTGGCGAGCGGAGAGGCGGGGAAGATCATCAGCGTGGTGTTGCGCGCACCGGTGAACTCGCGGCCCTCGGTGTTGCGGGCGGCGATGTTGCTGAGCAACCCGGACAGGATGGATCGGTGGACGGCGTCGGCGTCGAGTTCGGTGGGCGCGACCGACCAGTCGAGGTTCTTGACGATCTCGGTCAGCTGCCGGTGGAGGTCCTGCCACTCCCGGATGCGCAGGAAGTGGAGGTACTCGCGCTCACACATGCGCCGAAAGCGGCTGCCGGACAACTCCTTGCGCTGTTCGCCGAGGTACCGCCACAGCTCCACGTAGGACAGGAAGTCCGACTGCGGGACGACGAAGCGCCGGTGCTGGGCGTCGGCGGCCTCCCGGTGCTCGGCCGGCCGTTCCCGTGGATCGGGGAGCGACATCGCGGCGGCGATCACGAGAAGGTGGTCGAGACAACCCAGTTCGTGTCCGGCGATGAGCATCCGGGCGACCCGGGGATCGACCGGGATCCGCGACATCGACCGGCCGATCGGGGTCAGTCGCGGGGGCCCGCCCTCGCGCGGGACGGTGATGGCGCCGAGTTCGGTGAGAACACCCATACCGTCGCGGATCGCGCGGTCGTCGGGCGGCTGGACGAACGGGAACTCGGCGATCTCACCCAGTTTCAGCGAGGTCATCTGGAGGATGACCGCCGCGAGGTTGGTGCGCAGGATCTCCGGGTCGGTGAAGGCCGGCCGGGAGTCGAAGTCGTTCTCGCTGTAGAGACGGATGCAGACGCCCGGGGCGACACGACCGCATCGACCGGCCCGCTGCCGGGCACTGGCCTGTGAGACCGGTTCGATGGGAAGACGATTGACCTTGGTCCTGGTCGAGTACCGACTGATACGGGCGGTGCCGGTGTCGATGACGTAGCGGATGCCGGGCACGGTCACCGACGTTTCGGCGACGTTGGTCGCCAGCACGATCCGGCGTCCGTCGGAGGGGGAGAACACCTTCTGCTGCTCGGCGATCGAAAGTCGCGCATAGAGCGGCACGATCTCGGCACCGGGACCCTTGCTGCCGCCGGTTCGTCGACGGAGCGCCTCGGCGGTCTCTCGGATGTCCCGTTCGGTGGGCAGGAACACGAGGATGTCGCCGCGGCCACCGGCCCACAGTTCGTCGACGGCGGCGTCGATGCCCTGGATCTGGTCGAGATCCGCATGTTCGCCGCCGCCGGCGTCGTCCCCGTCGTCGGGGCGTTCCTGCAGGCTCAGCGGTCGGTACCGGATCTCGACCGGATAGGTGCGTCCGGATACCTCGATGACCGGGACCGAGGTCTTCGGCGTGCTGAAATGCCGTGCGAAGCGCGCCGGTTCGATCGTCGCCGAGGTGATGATCACCTTCAGATCGGGGCGTCGGGGCAGCAGGCGGCGCAGATAGCCGAGGATGAAATCGATGTTGAGGCTGCGCTCGTGGGCCTCGTCGATGATGAGGGTGTCGTAGCGGCGCAGCATGGGGTCGGTGGCGATCTCGCGGAGCAGGATGCCGTCGGTCATGACCCGGACGAGGGTGTCGGCGCCCGACCGGTCGGTGAACCGGACGGAGTAGCCCACCGCGTCGCCGAGTTCGGTGTCGGTCTCGTCGGCGATGCGCTTGGCGACCGAGCTCGCGGCGATGCGTCGCGGCTGGGTGTGCCCGATCGACCCGCGGATGCCACGCCCGAGTTCGAGGCAGATCTTGGGGAGCTGGGTGGTCTTGCCCGAGCCGGTCTCGCCCGCGACGACCACGACCTGGTGGTTGCGGATCGCCTCGGCGATCTCGTCGCGTGCGGCGGAGACGGGCAGTTCGTCGGGGAAGCGCAAAATCGGCACGGTCGCGCGCCGCCGGTCGAGACGGGCGCGTGCCTTGTCGACATCGGCGACGAGCTGCCGCCACTTCGCGGCGTCCGGGCGCGCGGCGAGCCGGTCGATGCGACGACGCAACCGGTCGGCGTCGGTGAGGCCCACGTCGTCGAGTGCGCGAAGCAGGTCCGAGCGGGAGATGTCCGGTGCAGCGGTGTCCGGTGGAGAGGGGGACGGGTCAGGTGACGAGGACGGGGCCGACATGATCACTCCAGGATATGGGGAGGCGTCGATGCCGGTTACCCCAGTGGCCGCGTGGGCCACGTGGACCGGCATCATGGGGCCATGGCTGATGGTTCGAGCACGGGTACTGGAGCGTTGTGGCACGGTTTCGCCGACATGGGTGCGGTGACCGCGAGCGGGCCGTTCGTCGTGACCAGGGGAGAGGGTGCGCGGATCTTCGACCGCGACGGCAACTCCTACCTGGATGCGACCGCCGGACTGTGGTTCACCAACGTCGGGCACGGCCGGACCGAGATCGCCGATGCCGTCGCGCGCCAGCTCGGCACCCTCGCGCACTACTCCAACTTCGGTGACTTCGCGAGCGACGTCACCCTGCAGCTCGCCGAGGAGCTCGGCGCCATCGCGCCGGTACCCGGATCGAAGATCTTCTTCACCTCCGGCGGCAGCGACTCCATCGACACCGCGGTCAAACTCGCCCGCCGCTACTGGGTGGAGCAGGGCCGCGAATCCAAGCGGGTCGTCGTCAGCCGCACCAAGGCCTATCACGGGATGCATGCCGCGGGTACCTCGCTGGCGGGCATCCCGCTCAACCACGACGGCTACGGCGAACTCATGCACGACGTCCAGAACGTCGACTGGGACGACGCGAAGAGCCTGCTCGGTCTCATCGAGCGCGTGGGCGCCGACAACATCGCCGCGTTCTTCTGCGAGCCCATCATCGGGGCCGGCGGCATCTATCTCCCGCCGGAGGGCTACCTCGCCGAGGTGCGGGACATCTGCCGCGACCACGACATCCTCTTCGTCGTCGACGAGGTCGTCACCGGCTTCGGCCGCATCGGCGGCGAATCCTGGTTCGCCTCCGCACGATTCGGCCTCGAACCGGACATGATCACCACTGCCAAGGGGCTCACCTCGGGGTATGTCCCGATGGGCGCGGTGTTCATCGCACCGCGGATCGCCGAGCCGTTCTTCGCCGGTGGCGTCTGGTGGCGGCACGGGTACACCTACGGCGGCCACGCGGGCGCGGCGGCGGCGGCCCTCGCGAACCTTGAGATCATCCGGCGAGAGAACCTGCTCGCCGAGGCGACACGGCTCGAGGGCGACCTCGCCGCCGCGCTGTCGCCGCTCGCCGACCTCGACACGGTCGCCGAGGTCCGGACCGGACTCGGCGCGGTCACCGCGGTACAGCTGGCCGACCCAGCGACGGCGCCGGCCGCGGTGGTCAAGCTGCGCGAACACGGGGTGAGCACCCGGGCCGCAGGTCAAGGGGCGCTGCAGATCTCGCCCGCGTTCGTGATGACGACGGCCGAGGTCGGCGAACTCGCCGACCGGATGCGCGCAGCGCTGAGCTGACGCCGCAGGCCACGCCTTGTCGTGGTCATCCCGACGATCCGGAGGTCATCGCCGGGCCGCCGTGATGGTCTGCATGTGTTCCTCACCCCAGTCGCCCAGGGGTGCGAGTGCCCGGTCGCGCGCCGCGCCCTTGGGCGTCAGGCTGTAGACCACCCGGGGCGGTACCTCCTGGTAGACCTCACGATGCACGATGCCGTCCCACGCCGCGGTGACGGTGATCGGTCTCGGACCGATGGGGTCCGCACTCGCACAGGCATTTCTGGCCGCTGATGTCGCGACGACGGTGTGGACTCGCACCCGATCGGCGGCGGACAAGGTGGCCGCGGGTGGGGCAACGGTGGCCGAGGACGTCGCGTCGGCGGTGGTCGACGCCCGCCTGATCATCACGTGTCTGCGTGATCAGGAGACCACCCGCGAGGTGCTCGGATCGATTCCGGCCGAGGCGTTCCGCGGGCGACTCGTGGTGGTCCTCGCCTCGTCGACACCGGACGAAGCCCGCACGACCCAGTGGTGGGCGGATGAGCGCGGTATCGACGTCCTGATCGGCGCCATCATGGTTCCGACTCCGGTGATCGGGACACCGGGAGCTCTCGTCCTCTACAGCGGACGGGAGGACCTTCTCGAGCGGCATCGGCGCCAGTTGGAGGTTCTCGCACCGAGATCGGTGTTCGTCGGGGCCGATCCCGGAGATGCCTCCGTGCTCGACACCGGCATGCTGGAGATCTTCTTCAGCGGGATGACCGCCTTCCTGCGTGCGGCCGCGCTGGTCACCTCCGCCGGTCACACCGCGTCGGGTTTCGTCCCGATGGCGACCGAGATGCTCGACATCCTGCCGGAGACCTTCCGAGGACTCGCGGCCGACGTCGACGCAGGAGAGTACCCGGGAACCGAGGACAACATCGCCATGAAGGCGGCGGCATTGGGGCACATCGTCGACTCCACCGAGGAGGCCGGGCTCGATGCCCGGCTGCCACGCCTGCTACACGACCTCGCCACGAGTGCGGTGGCCGAGGGGTACGGCGCCGACGGGTGGTCCCGAGTCGTCGATCTGTTCCGTGCCGGACAGGCGGTCCAGCGCGCCTGAAAACGTCAGGGCCCGGCTGCGTAGCGCAGCCGGGCCCCGTCGTCGTCTCACATGCGACGGATCAGGCGTTGGCGAGCACCTCGGTGGTCGCGATCGCCTGGGCGACACCGCTGACGATCGACGCGACCTTGAGCGCCTCGAGGATCGCCTCACGGTCGACGCCGGCCTCGCGCAGGGTGTTCTCGTGCGCGGCGACGCAATGACCGCAGCCATTGATCGAGGACACCGCGAACGACCACAGCTCGAAAACGGCCTTGTCGACGCCGGGGTTGCCGATGATGTTCATCCGCAGGCCCGGACGCAGGTCGTCGTACTTGCCGTCGAGGAAGCCGCGACCCCGGTAGAACACGTTGTTCATCCCCATGATCGACGCGGCGCCGAGCGCGGCGTTGTAGGCCTCGGCGGACAGCGTGTCGGCGGCCTCGTCGGCGATCTCGCTGAGCACCTTGGCGTTTCGCGTGGCGGCAGCGGTCGACAGCAGGGTTCCCCAGAGCTGCTCCTCGGTCAGCGCGGTGGTGCGGCTGATCGAACCGAGGTTGAGCTTGAGGTCTTTGGCGTACTCGGGAAGTGCTTCCTTCAGGTTGTCGATGCTCATCTGTTCTCCTCTCAGACGCCGGCCGTCATGAGCTCGCCGGCGTCGATCGTCGGGTCACCCTTCTTCCAGTTGCAGGCGCACAGTTCGTCGGACTGCAGTGCGTCGAGGACGCGCAGGACCTCGTCGACGTTGCGGCCCACGGAGCCCGCGGTGACCGACACGAACTGGATCTCGTTGTTCGGGTCGATGATGAAGGTGGCGCGGTC
This sequence comes from Gordonia sp. NPDC057258, assembly GCF_042668985.1. Lineage (NCBI taxonomy): Bacteria > Bacillati > Actinomycetota > Actinomycetes > Mycobacteriales > Gordoniaceae > Gordonia > Gordonia sp. NPDC057258. The sequence goes on along the minus strand of NZ_JBHUXZ010000007.1, from coordinate 112,691 downwards.
AGCGACGCCGTCGGCATTGAGAACGCCTGCGGCGGTGGCGAGTTCGCGCTTGAGGTCGCTCAGCATCGGGAACGGGAGGGTCTTGAGGTCCTCGTGCTGTGCGCGCCACTGGAAGTGGACGAACTCGTTGTCCACCGAGGCGCCGAGCACCTGGGTGTCGCGGTCGGCGAACTCGTCGTTCAGCTTGCCGAACGCGGCGATCTCGGTCGGGCACACGAAGGTGAAGTCCTTCGGCCAGAAGAACACGACGCGCCACTGACCGGGGTGATCGTCGGACGACACGGTGGTGAAGTAGTCGTCGGGCTGCTGGGCATTGACCTTGCTGAGGTCGCCACCGATGACGGCGGTGAGGTTGTAGGCAGGGAACTGGTCACCGATGGTGAGCAGGGCCATGTATCGCTCCTTCAGCTGGTGAATGTACGAAATTTGCGCGCGAATGAGTTTCGCGACGTACGGGTACCATCGTGCCGGATTCCGGTCGAAAACGAAACGTGATTACTAGCACTACACTGATAAGCATGTCCGATAGAACTTATCAGCCGACCGTGGCCGGGTTGCGTGCCTTCGTCGCACTCGCGCATCGACGCCACTTCGGCACTGCGGCAGCCGATCTCGGTGTCAGTCAGCCATCGCTGTCGCAGGCGTTGTCGGCGCTGGAGTCCGGTCTCGGTGTGACCCTCGTCGAACGCACCACGCGCCGTGTCCTGTTGACCGCCGAGGGTGACGAACTCCTCCCGCGAGCGATCGCGGTGACCGAGGCCATGGACGAGTTCACCTCGGCGGCCGCCGGAACGGGCCGACCGCTCAGCGGGCCACTGCGGCTGGGGGTCATCCCCACGGTGGCGCCCTACGTCCTGCCGACGCTGCTGCGCGGACTCGGGCAACGGCTCCCGGACCTCGTACCCCGAGTGGTGGAGGAGCAGACCGCCCGCCTCATCGAACAACTGCGCACCGGCACGCTCGACGTCGCGCTGCTCGCTCTCCCCGTCGACATGCCCGGCATCGTCGAAGTTCCCATCTATCGGGAGGATTTCGTTCTCGCACTCCCGTCCGGTCATGCGTTGGCCGGACGCCGCCGCGTCGATCCCACGGCGCTCGCCGACCTGCCGCTCCTCCTCCTCGACGAGGGGCACTGTCTGCGCGATCAGGCGCTCGAGGTGTGCCGGCTCGCGGGCGTCCGGCCCGATCTGGGTCAGACCCGGGCCGCGTCGCTGACCACCGCGGTGCACTGCGTCGTCGGCGGACTCGGCGTGACGCTCATCCCGCAGACGGCGGTGGCCTCCGAGACGGCGTCGGGTGATCTGGCCACCGCGACCTTCGCGGCCCCGCGGCCGGGGCGGCGGATCGGCCTGGTCTTCCGGGCGTCCGCGCGCCACGACGAGGCCTACCGCGAACTGGGCTCTCTCATCGGCGATCTCGTCGGCGCGACCGGTGCCGTGACCGCGCTCTAGGCCGTGCCGCCGGCCATCTCGGCCGCGGCCGCCTGTGCGGCGAGAGCCTCCCACTCGTCGACGAGACTCGAGTCGACCTCGCGGACCATGGTGCCCAGCTCCTCGACGATCCGCTCGATCTCGGGGGTCACGACGCTCGTCGGAACGCCCTGCCGGAGAACGCGATAGCAGTCCGACAGATAGCGCAGCAGCACGCCCTCGCTGCGCGCCAGCCCGTACGCGGAGATCAGCTCGGTGAAGGTCATGGCCTTCTCCAGCATCTCGCGGAGCACCGACTTCGGCGCCGGCGGGAACGACGACACCCACGGGTGCCCGCGACGATAGATGTCGAACGCGGCGTAGATCTCCTCGGCCAGCGGCTGCGGCCAGGTGATCTCCTCCAGGCGCGACATCCGCTCCTCGTACTCGATGCCGTCGGCCTTCATCTCCGCGATCGCGGCGTCGCGCGCGACCTTGCGCTGGGCCAGCAGCAGGGGTCGCGGGTTCTCCAGGGTCGATTCGAGGATGGAGACCACATCGAGTGCGTGAGTAGACGACTCGGGGTCGAGGATCTCGAACGTCGCCAGCGCGAAGGCGGACAGCGGGTTGGTCAACGCGAAGTTCTCCGGCATGTCCACGCTCAGGGCGATGTGCCGGCCGGTGTCGTCGGGTTCGGCGAGTTGCACGACGATGCCCGCGTCCCGGAGCCCCCGGTAGAGCTCGATCGTGTGCTTGATGGTGCGCAGCTGGCGGTCGCGCGGTTCGTGATTGTCCTCGAGAAGGTGGCGGACCGCGGCGAAACAGTCGCCCGGTCGGCCGAGTACCTCGAGGAGCATGGCCGTCGTCATCTGGAAGTGGCTGCGCAGGGGCTCGTCGGGCGCATCGACGAGCTGGAGGAAGGTCTTCTCCCCCCACGAGACGAAACCCTCGGGTGGCTTCTTGCGCACCAGCTTTCGGAGCTTCTTGGGATCGTCGCCGGCCTTGGCCACGGCACGGGCGTTCTCCACGTCGTGGTCGGGGGCCTGCGCGACGACGTAGCCGATCGTGTCGAAACCGGCTCGCCCGGCCCGGCCGGCGATCTGATGGAACTCGCGTGCCCGCAGGCGACGGACCCGCCGTCCGTCGTATTTGCTCAGGGCCGCGAACAGGACCGTGCGGATCGGCACGTTGATGCCGACGCCGAGAGTGTCGGTGCCGGCGATCACCTTCAGCAGCCCTTGCTGCGCAAGACGTTCGACCAGACGGCGGTAGCGGGGGAGCATTCCGGCGTGGTGGACGCCGATACCGGCGCGCAGCAATTTGGACAGTGTGTTGCCGAAGCCGGTGGAGAACCGGAAGTCACCGATCGCCTCGGCGATCGCCGCCTTCTCCGCTTTGTCGCAGATCCGGACGCTGAGCAGCGCCTGCGCGCGCTCCACCGCGGCGGCCTGGGTGAAGTGCACCACGTAGATCGGCGCCCGTCCCCGGTCGACGAGCTCCTCGATCGTCTCGTGGATCGGGGTCATCGCGTAGGCGTGGTCCAGGGGGACCGGACGCTCGGCGCCGGTGATCTCGACCGTCTCGCGTCCGGTGCGCCGGGTCAGGTCGTCGACGAAGAACGACACGTCGCCCAGCGTCGCCGACATCAGCAGGAACTGCGTCGACGGCAATTCGATGAGCGGGACCTGCCAGGCCCAACCGCGGTCGGGTTCACCGTAGTAGTGGAACTCGTCGGCGACGAGGGTGCCGATGTCGCTCGCACCGCCGGCGGCGAGGGCGAGGTTGGCGACGATCTCGGCGGTCGCACACACGATGGGCGCGTCGGCGTTGACCGCGGCGTCGCCGGTCAGCAGTCCGACCTGGTCGGCGCCGAACATGGCGCACAGCTCGAAGAACTTCTCGCTGACGAGCGCCTTGATGGGTGCGGTGTAGAACGCACGCTCGCCGCGGCAGCGCGCGAAGTACAGCGCGCCCGCCGCGACGAGTGATTTGCCCGAGCCGGTCGGCGTCGCCAGGATCACGTGGCTGCCGGCGAGGAGCTCGAGAAGCGACTCCTCCTGATGCGGGTAGAGGTCGAGGCCGCGTCCCGTCCACCACTCGGTGTACCGCTCGAGTGCGGTGTCCTCGTCGTCGGTGGGGACCAGGACGTGCGGCGCGGGTATCGGTGCGGTGTCCGGGATCAGATCGGTGATTGCGGACCCTCGTCCCCGGGGCCGGCCTCGCCGTCGCCGGTCTGCTCGGCCAGGAACCGTTCGAGTTCGGCGCCGAGTTCGTCACCGCTGGGCAGCGATTCCTCGGCGGCGAGCAGCGACGAGCGTTCCTGCGCGGCCTGGGTGAACGTGTCGTACTGGGTCTCCAGCGCAGCCACCACGGACTCGATCTCCGAGTTGCCCTCGACCTCGTTGTTCACCTGTGCGCGTACCTTCTCGGCGGCGCTGTCGAGAGCGGCGAGGGGGAGGTCGAGACCGGCGAGCTCGGCGACCGCCGCCAGCAGGCGTGCGGACGCCGCCGGGTAGTTTGTCTGCGCGAGATAGTGCGGGACATGTACCGACAGGCCCGACGCCCGGTAGTCGTGTTCGCCCATCCGCAACTCGAGGAGCATCGACGCGCTGGCGGGCAGCTTCATCGCCGATCCCCACCGGGGCAGGTCACCGAGGGCGTCGGGATCACTGCCGTGCGCCGTGATCGACGGCGGTCGGGTGTGCGGCACGGCCATCGGAATCGCGTTGAGGCCGATGACATCGGTGACGCCGAGTCCGTCGCTCAGGCGTCGGACCGCGTCGACGAACTGCTCCCAACGGAGGTCGGGTTCGGAACCGGCGAGCAGGAGAAAACCCTTGCCCGAGTTGTCGCGGATCGCGTGCAGCGCCAGCGTCGGCATCTCGACGTCGGTGAAGGTCTCGCCGCTGAACGAGATGGTCGGCCGGCGTGACCGGTAATCCATCAGCTCGTCGGAGGAGAAGGTCGCGACCAACTCGGACTCGAGGCTGTCGCGGAGGTGCGTCGCGGCCAGCGCCACCGCGTGCCCGGCGTCGGCGAAGCCCTCCAGCGCGTGGATCAGTACCGGACCCGTGCCGTCGGGCCGGGTCACCTGCGGAGCGGGAAAGGCGAGTTCATACAGCGCGTCGTTGCGCGCGGGCTGCTCGTCCACGTCGTCCCTCCTTCTGCTGGCAGCTGTCCCGGAAGAGACAGCTGAACGTCCATTGTCTCGCACCGCACCCGGCGGTGGCCACTCGCCTCGGTGCAACCACCGCGACACACCGGTGATTCCCCCCGTTGGTGTTCCTGTTTTGTTGTTCCCCAGGGGTGTGTCCTCGACACCTGGCGGAGACGCCGGTGGCACAGTAGACCGTTGTGATCGAGCCGCATGCGCCCCGACTGCGCCTGTCCCTGCCCGGCCGCCTCGTTCCCGGCACGGTGGCCGGTCTCGTCGCCGCGGCGCTCGTGCTGTCCGCCTGCTCCGTCGGCGGGCAGCCGGAGCCGTCGAGTCCGGACCTGTCCGCGCGATCGGTCGAGGCCGCGGACTTCCCGAACGGCGCCGCGAGTCCCATCCCGACGTCGGCGGTCGCGAACGCCCTGGCCGACGTGACCGGGGCGCCGATGCCCGGACAGGCGGGCACCGAGGTGTCGCCGCCGGAGTGTGCACCCGCGTCCGTCCCCGCGGACGGAGCGGTCGCGTTCCTGGGACCCGGCCCGGGGGAGCGGGCCACCCTCACCTCGGTCGTGGCCGGTGTCGAGACGCCGCTCGACGACGTGGTCGAGTTGGCCGAGCGCTGCCCCGAGACCACCACGACCACGTTCGGGGCGTCCTCGACGATCACCACCGAGGTGCTGCCCCCGCCGCCGGCGCCGGACGGGGTCGACACCGCGACGCTCCGCCGCACGATCGTGACCGGCGGCGGTGTCCCGTCCACCACGAGCGCTCTCACGCTGCTCGGCGAGCGGGACGGCGTCCGGGTGTACACCGAATACCGTTGGCCCGCAGCAGGTCCCGTACCTCCCGAAGCGTCCGCCGCGCTCGACACGCTGTTCGGAAAGGCGCTCGCGGCCGCGTTCGGCTGACCAGTACCGCCCTGTGGATGACCTCTCCTGGTTGTCCACAGCGTGTGTCGACCGCCGTTCGAGCGGCTCGGCCACGGGTGACGCTGTCGCCATGCAGATCCTCGAACCGCCACCGCATGGCCCCCACGACCCGACGACGCTGCTCACCTCGATCCCCGCTCGACTGGGGTTCGTCCCCGAGCGGTCGATCATCGCGATCGCCGTCGCCGGCGACCGCACGGTGAACGCGACCATGCGGCACGACCTCGCCCTCGCGCCCGACGGCAGCCCCACGCGCGAACTGGTCGTCGTCCTCGCCGGACTTGGTGAGATCACGTCCACCTACGGCATCGAGGAGATCCTGGTCGTGATCGCCGATGACCGCTACCCGGCGGACGACCGTCGTTATCGGCGGATCCTCGCGATGAGCGACCGGTACTTCGGCGATGTCGGTGGTGTCGCAGCCGGGTTCGTGGTGCCGGGCTTCGATGCCGGCGTGCACTGGTCGACCATCTGGTGTCCGGAGGACCGGGCCTGGTCGGTCGACGTGTCCGCGGGGTCGGCCGGACAACTCGACGATCCGCACACGAGTCCGACCGCGGTCGCGGAGGCGGTGCGTTCGGGGCGACGGATTCTTGCCCGGCGCTCGGAGATGCGGACGATGCTCGAACCGCTCGACGGCGAATGCGGTCCGGGACGTCCGCTGCCGGACTGTCGGGCGTGCCGCGGCATCGATCTGGATCAGAGCGATCTCGATTTGTTCGAACCCGAGGAAGAGGACGTCGAGGCCTCGACACGGGCACTCGACCTGGTCATCAGCGCGATGATCGAAGCGGAACAACCCCTGGATTGTGGCGAACTGGACCGACTGGAACGGGCGATCCTGCGCCCCGACGTCCGCGACGCCGCGCTCGCCCTGGCCGTCACCGAACTCCGGGGAGCCGCCGAACACCTCTGGCGAGAACTCACCCGCCGTCTGACCGGACGCGGAAGGTCCACCGCCGCAACACTTCTCGCACACCTGCACTACATCGGCGGGGACGGCGCCTACACCGGTGTCGCCCTCGACGTCGCGCTTGCGGGCACGGACACCGACCACCTGGCCACGCTGCTCGACACCGCCCTGCGGGCAGGTGTCCGCCCGGCCAGGCTGTGGGGCACCATCGAGAAGTCCTACGACGCCGCGAAACGCCTCGGCGTCGTCATCCCGGCGGCGACACTGCGTACCGCCGGGTGACCACTGCAGACCTTGCTGTGTCAGACCTTGCTGTGTCAGACCTTTTCGACGACCTTCTCGACGAACAGCGAGTGCGCCATGTCGGACGAGAGTTCGAGGCCGTCGTGACCGGGTGTGTCGATCGTGATCGTGCCGGCCGTGTTCGACACCGTCACACGGGCGTTGGGAACCACGCCCGCCTCGCGCAGCGCGCCGATCAGTTCGGTGTCGGACTGGGCGTGTTCGGACAGGCGACGCACGATGACCGGCACCGTCTCGCCCGGCGGGAGGTCGGCGAGGCGGGTGGCGCCGTCGTCGGAGCTCGGCCTCTCCACGCCCAGCAACTCCAGTCCCGGGATGGGGTTTCCGTAGGGCGAGGTCGTCGGGTATTCGAGGACCGCGAGCAGGCGGCGTTCGACGTTCTCGCTCATCACGTGCTCCCAGCGGCAGGCCTCCTCGTGGACCTGATCCCAGGGCATTCCGATGACGTCGACCAGGAGGCGCTCGGCGAGGCGATGCTTGCGCATCACCGCGACGGCGAGCGTGCGTCCGCGGTCGGTCAGTTCGAGGTGCCGGTCCCCGGCGACCCGGAGGAGACCGTCGCGCTCCATGCGGGCAACGGTCTGCGACACGGTGGGACCGGACTGGTCCAGACGCTCGGCGATCCGCGCCCGCAGCGGCACGATGCCCTCTTCTTCGAGATCGTAGATCGTTCGCAAGTACATCTCGGTGGTGTCAACCAGGTCGTTCACTGTGCGCAATCCCTTTCGTCCCCGCCAAGATTACCCTCTTCGGGAGTGGTGACCGCGATCTCACCGCGACCGGGGAGTCCCGGGGCGGCGGTACGTGGCGCGCACTCGTGTCCGACGCGACATCCGTGGCCGCTGCGCGATGTGTACCACTAGCCTGAGGTCGTGATCAACACTACGAGCGCCCGATGACGACGGCCGTCATCTGGAGCGAGGACTTCCTGTCCTACCGATGGGCCCACACGCACCCGATGAACCCGGTCCGACTCGCCCTCACGATGAAGCTCGCGCAGAGCCTCGGAGTCCTCGACGACGTCGAGACGATCCCGCCGCAGGCCATCGACGACGACGCCCTGACCGTCGTCCACAGCCGCGACTACATCGACGCGGTCCGTGCGGTCGGTTCGGGGACGGCGTCGCTGTCGGGGCCGTTGCTCGAGCGGTTGTTCGGCCTCGGCGACGCCGACAACCCGGTCTTCACCGGGATGCACGAGGCCGCGCGCCTGCTCGTCGGCGGCACGCTGGCCGCGGCGCAGACGGTCGTCTCCGGGGCGGCGACGAGAGCGGTCAACATCGGCGGCGGCATGCATCATGCGATGCGCTCGCGCGCCGCCGGATTCTGCATCTACAACGACTGCGCCATCGCGATCAGATATCTGCTCGACCACGGTTTCGACCGCATCGCCTACATCGACGTCGACGCCCACCACGGCGACGGCGTCCAGGTCGAGTTCTCCGCCGACCCGCGGGTGATGACGGTCTCGCTGCACCAGCACCCGGCGACCCTGTGGCCCGGCACCGGATGGCCGACCGAGGTCGGGGACGGCGACGCGGCGGGAAGCGCGGTCAACCTGGCCCTCATGCCCAACACCGAGGACCGGTTGTGGCTGCGCGCCTTCCACGCCGTGGTGCCGTCGCTGATCGCCGAGTTCCGGCCGCAGATCATCGTCAGCCAGTGCGGTGCCGACAGCCACCGCGCCGATCCGCTGACCGACCTCTCGCTGACCGTCGACGGACAGCGGGCGGCGATGATCGCCATGCGCGACCTCGCCGACAAGTACTGCGAGGGCCGCTGGATCGCGGTCGGCGGCGGTGGCTACGGCGTCGTCAACGTGGTGCCGCGCAGCTGGACGCATCTGCTGGGCGTCGCCCTCGGTCGCGAGGTCGATGTATCGTCGGTCATCGACGAATCCTGGTGTGCCACAGCCGAACAGATCTCCGAGCAGGTGCACTCCGACTATGCCGCCCCGCCCGTTCGGGTCATGGGCGACGGGGGCATCGTCGACTACCAGCCGTGGGCCGGCGACGCCGGCCAGGAACCACCCGACGGTGTCGCGGCCAACGCCCAACGCCAGACCGACCGCGCGATCCTCGCCACCCGACGCGCGGTCTACCCGCTTCACGGTCTCGACCCGGAGGACCCCCGTGACTGACGACACCTCGACCGCCGACGCCACCGCGCCCGCAGGCACTCCCGCCATGGCCGATCAGCCGGAACCGCGTAGCCCGTGGGATTATCCGCGGCACTGGATCGCAGATGTGCTGGCCTCCGATGGCGGCGTCGTGCACCTGCGACCGATCGTGCCCGACGACGCCGACCGCATCGTGGCCTTCCACTCCAAGCTCTCCGAGCGCACCCGGTACATGCGGTACTTCGGTCCGACTCCGACCCTGCCGCCGCGCGAGGTGGCCCGGATGACGACCGTCGACCACCAGCAGCGTGTCGCGATCGTCGCCGAACTCGGGGGCGAGATCATCGCGGTCGGCATCTACGAGGGTCTCGGCTTCGACGGCAAACCCGAATCGGCCGAGGTGGCGTTCGTCGTCGCCGATGAACACCAGGGCCGCGGCCTCGGACCCATCCTGCTCGAACACCTGGCCGGTGCGGCGGCGGAGAACGGTTTCACCCGTTTCGAGGCCGAGGTCCTCAGCGAGAACCCGAACATGGTCGCGGTGTTCCGCGACGCGGGGTATCAACTCGCACGGAGCTTCGACGGCTCGACCGTGCACGTTGAGTTCCTCATCGACCCCACCGAGGCGCTGCTGTCGGTGCGCAACGCCCGTGAACGCGCGTCGGAGGCCCGCAGCGTCGCCAATCTGCTGCGACCCGCCTCGGTCGCGGTGATCGGGGCCTCGACCGACCCGAACAAGGTCGGAAACGCCCTGTTGGCCAACATCATCGCCGGGGGATTCACCGGGCCGGTGTTCCCGGTCAACGGCCCCGCCCGGGTCGAGGAGGAGCCCGAGCCGGGACGGCCCGGTGTCGGCCGCGAACCGACGCCGGCGCGTCGTCGCACCCGGGAACGACCGCCGTCGGTGCGGGGGATCCGGGCCTACGAGACCGTCCGCGACATCCCCGACCCCGTCGACCTCGCGGTGGTCGCGGTGCCGGCCGCGCGCGTCGACGACGTGCTCGACGACTGCCTGGTCAAGGGTGTGCGCACGCTCGTCGTGGTGTCGTCGGGCTTCGGCGAGTCCGGCGAGGAGGAGGGCCTCGAGAACGAGCGCCGCCTGGTCGCCCAGGTCCGCGAGCACGGGATGCGACTGGTCGGGCCGAACGCGCTGGGCGTTGCGAACAACGACCCGGCGGTCGCGCTCAACGCGACCCTGGCGCCGCGCATCCCGGCCGCCGGCCGGGTCGGGTTCTTCTGTCAGTCGGGCGCCCTGGGCATCGCGATCCTCGACACCGCGGCCCGTCGCCAGATCGGCCTGTCGACGTTCGCCTCGGCCGGCAACCGCGCGGACGTGTCCGGCAACGACCTCCTGCAGTACTGGGACACCGACGCCACCACCGACGTCATCCTGCTCTACCTGGAGAGCTTCGGTAACCCGCGCAAGTTCTCCCGGATCTCGCGGCGGGTCTCACGCTCGAAGCCGATCATCGCGGTAAAATCCGGCCGGGGTGCGATGACGCCGGTCCGGGCGGCGCGCTCGGCGGCCACCCTCGACGACCAGATCGCCCGCATGATGCTCGAACAGGCCGGCGTCATCCAGGTGGACACGATCCCCGAGTTGTTCGACTGCGCGGCCGTGTTCGCCTATCAGCCGCTGCCGCGCGGCCCGCGCGTCCGCATCATCGGCAATTCGTCGGTGCTGGGCAGCCTGGCGGCGGACACCGCGCGCAACGGCGGCCTCGAGGTCGTCGACACCGTCGATCTCGGTGCCGGCGCCTCGGAGGAGGAGTTCGAGTCGACGGTCTCGGCGGCCATGGCCGACCCGGGCGTGGACGGGATCATCGTCGTGTTCGTGCCGCCGGTCGCGGTCGGCGCCGACTGGCACGCCCGGGCGCTCATGGCGGCGGCCAACACCCCCGACGCCGACGCCGACAAGCCGATCGTCACGACCTTCCTAGCCGTCGACGGCATCCCGCCGGGGTTGACTCGGCCCGGCCCGAACGGCATGCCGACCAAGGGGTCGATTCCGTCGTACGGCTCGCCCGAGCGCGCGGCCGCCTCACTGGCGAGGGCGTGGCAGTACGCCCGGTGGCGCCTGCGGCCGGAATCGGTGGTCCACCGTCCCGACGGCACCGATCCCGAGGCCGCGCGGATGTTCGTGCGCGAGGCGATGGTCGGCGACGGTGCGACCGGTCGTCCCGCCGAGCGGTTGCTGGGGCATGTGGAGTCGGCGAAGCTGTTGCGCTGGTACGGGATCGACGTGGTCCCGTTCCGCGAGGTGACCACGATGCACGAGGCATCCGCGGCGGCCCGTGAACTCGGGCTGCCGGTGGCGGTGAAGGCGACGTCGGACAAGTGGCGCGGTCGTCTCGACCGCGAGGGCGCGCGCCTGGACCTACCCGACGCGACGACGGTGGTGACGGCGTTCGCCGAACTGACCGAACTCACCGGCGACCGCGTGCTGCACGTGCAGAAGATGGCGCCGAAGGGCGTCGGTACGGTCATCCGGGTGCGCGACGATCCGTCGTTCGGTTCGGTGATGTCGTTCGGTCTGTCCGGGCGGACCTTTGACCTGCTGGGCGACCACGGTTACCGCGCCGTCCCGCTGTCCGAACTCGATGCACGGGAACTGATCGAGGAGCCGCGTTCGGCACCGCTGCTGTCGGGCTACCGCGGGGAGGAGCCCGCCGACAAGGAGGCGCTCGCCGATCTGCTGCTGCGCATCTCGACGCTCACCGACGACATCCCGGAGGTCCGCGAGGTGGTCTGCGATCCGATCCTGGCCTCGGTCGACGGCGCGGCCGTTCTCAATGCCCGGATACGCGTGGGCCCGGTGCCCGACAGGCGGGACACCGGACCCAGGCGACTCGGGTGACCGAGTGGACTCAGTGAAGGAGGCGGCGGAGCGTGCGGGGACGCTCAGCTGGCGTAGGCGCGCAGGCGCTCGGCACGGTCGCCGTGGCGGAGCTTGCCCATGACCTCGCGCTCGATCTGGCGCACGCGCTCGCGCGACAGCCCGAACATGCGGCCGATCTGATCCAGGGTGCGCGGCTGGCCGTCGTCGAGGCCGTAGCGCATCCGGATGACCTGCTGCTCACGCTCGTCCAGCGTCGCCAGGACGGCGCGGATGTCGGAGTGCAACAGGCCGGCGATGACGGCGTTCTCGGCGGAGGTGGCCTCGGCGTCCTCGATGAAATCGCCCAGGGGAGCTTCCTCGTCGCTGCCCACCGGCATGTCGAGGCTCACCGGATCGCGGCTGTGGTCGAGCAGGTCGGCGATCTTCTCCGCGGGGATGCCCGATTCGTTGGCCAGCTCGTCGTCGGTCGCTTCGCGGCCGAGCTGCTGGTGCAGCTCGCGCTTGATGCGGGCCAGTTTGTTGACCTGCTCCACGAGATGGACGGGGAGCCGGATCGTGCGGCTCTGGTCCGCCATTCCGCGGGTGATCGCCTGACGAATCCACCAGGTGGCGTAGGTCGAGAACTTGAAGCCCTTGGCGTAGTCGAACTTCTCCATCGCCCGGATCAGACCGAGGTTGCCCTCCTGGATCAGGTCGAGGAGAGGCATGCCGCGGCCGGTGTAGCGCTTGGCCAGCGACACGACCAGGCGGAGGTTCGCCTCGAGCAGGTGGGCCCGGGCGGCCTCGCCTTCACGGACGATGACCGCGAGGTCACGCTTCTTGGCCGCGGACAGCCGCTTCTTGGTGGCCAGAACGTGTTTGGCGTAGAGCCCGGCCTCGATCTGCTTGGCGAGTTCGACCTCCTGCTCCGCGTTGAGAAGGGCGGTGCGACCGATTCCGTTCAGATAGACACGGACCAGATCCGCCGCTGGAGACTGGGCGTCGAGATCCTGTTCGGTCATCGCCGGCCGGGTACCCGGAGGGGTGACTTCGGCGAAACCTTTGGTCGGGGTCGAACGTGCAACTGTCGAGCGTGACATGCGGCCTCCTGACTTGAGTGCGTTCACTGGGTCCAACGCCCTTGTGTGGGCGATAGTTCCCGAGAGTGGTTCGGAGCAAACCTCGCCGAGGCTTGGTGACCTGCGCATTCTTTTTCGCGACTCGACAACCGGCTGAGAAGTTGCTGAGATGTCGCGCGCGGGGGAACCCGAGGGAACGCGGGAACGCACGGGGCCGCGGTGCCGACCCGTCTGGTCCGGAGGTGTCAGGCGCGGGGGTCGTCGGGATCGACGACCTGCCCGTCGATGGTGCGCGACAGCTGGTGGTCGGTGCCGGTATCGGTCAGTGCCGGGGGTCCGACGACGTGATGGTCGGCGCCGTACTTGTACTGGGGGACCTCGCCGCGCTTGCGCGGCGGACGGTCGTTGGCGATCAGGACCGCCGCCCATGGCAGCGGGATGGAGATCGCGACGATGGCCAGCGCCAGTAGTCCGGACCCGGTGATGCCGTAGGCGATACCGGCGATGACGAGCGCCGGCACGCGGAAAGCCATGAGGAACAGATACTTACGCACACGCGCTCGGTGCTGGGCCTCGAGCGAGTCCGGTGCGTCGGTGATCAGGTACGCCTCGGCGCCCGGACGTTTCGACGCGGGATGTCCGTGCTCGTCGACGTGCGGCGACGTGCTGTTGCGGCCGTGCTGTCCGCGAGCGGACTCACCCATGGATTCCCATTGTTCGAACACCCTCTCCACTGTCCTCCTTTTGGCGGTCTATTGCACCCACCGCCGGGAGCGTAGTGAGCGGGGCGAATCGGGTCCCGCCGCCGGGAGCGTAGCGAGCGGGGCGAATCGGGTCCCGCCGCCGGGAGCGTAGCGAGCGGGGCGAATGAGCACTCGGGTGTTCCGTCGGCCCGGTTGTGACGCACAATGGACGAATGGGAACCGAAACCATCGAACGCCCGGACCTCGACGAATGGTCCGACACCAAGACCGACGAGCGTCCCGATGCCGACGCGACCGACCGGGGTGACGACGACCGCCCCAAGTTCTTCCACTACGTGAAGAAGAACAAGATCGCCGAGAGTGCGGTCATGGGTAATCATGTCGTCGCCCTCTGCGGCGAGACCTTCCCGGTCACGCGGTCGGCCAAGCCCGGGTCGCCGGTCTGCCCGAAGTGCAAGAAGATCTACAACAAGATGCGCAAGTGACGCGAGGCGGCTGATCGGCGGGCGTCGCCGGTCAGCCGCGGTCGCGGTGCCGCGCCTGCCGGCGGATCGGGCCGGAGGACAGCCGGTCGGGCAGGGTCCGGAGTTGGCCGGTGAAGTCGGAGGTCTGGGAGTTCACCCAGTGCCGGACCTGCGTGGTGGTCGACGCCTTCGCGGGCCAGAATTGTTGCACGGCCGCGTTGAACTCGGCGCCGATCACGATGCCGAAGCCCAGCGAAAACGTGAAGAGCAGGAACGCGATCGGTGTGGCCAGCGCCCCGTAGGAGACCCCGGCCTCGGTGATCTTGGTCAGATAAATGCGCAGCACGTAGCTCGCGACCCAGAAGAACACGCCGGCCACGATCGCCCCGCCGATGAGCCGATGCCACGGCAGGGGATTGGGCAGCGCGAGGTGGTAGAGCGTCGTCAGGACGAACAGCAGGAGGACGGCGACGAACGGGAAGTAGCCGTAGTCGATGAGGGTGGTGACGAACGATCCCCACGACTCCGGCACGATCGCGCGCAGGTAGTTCGGTCCGAGCGCGACGAGGGGCAGCAGGAACACCGCGACGCTCAGGAAGCCGACGTAGAGGAACAGCGCGAAGAACCGCTGCCACACCGGGTGTCGGACCTCGTGCTGGTCGTGTGCGTGCGCGATCGAGGCGATGAAGCACGAGACGGCCGACGATCCCGCCCACAATGAGATGACGAACCCGACCGACATGAGGCCGATCCGGCCGCGCCCGAGCACGCTGTCGACCGTCGGGGTGATCAGGTCGTCGACGACCGTGGGGGTGAAGGTCCGGCCGGCGAGGTCGATGATGCGGGCGTAGACGACGTCGACGGTGTCGGGGCCGAACCAGCCGGCGACGTAACCGACCGAGCCGAGCAGACCCAGCAGCAGCGGCGGCAGCGACAGCGCCTGCCAGAACGCGGCCTGTGCGGCCCAGCCGATGATCCCGTCGTCCCAGGACTTGACGATCGTGCGCCAGACCACGCGATGAATGTTCGGCAGGACCGGCAGGCCCGGTCCGGACGCCGCCTCGGTTCGTTCCGGATCGTCGTTCCCGGTCTTCTCCGACCCAGCGTCCGGTTCGGTCGACCCCTTCGCGCCGCGGAGGACTTCGACGTCCCCGGAGGCCGGGGCGGACCGCAGCGGCGCGCGCAGGGGTTCGGTCGCGGCCCCGACATCGGCGAGTGGGTCGCCGATCGGCGCGGTGACCGCAGTCGACACGGGACCCGGCGGGACGGCGGGCGGGCTCGCGGCAACCACCGACGACGGGTCGTCGGCCAGTGGGACCGGATTCCTCTTGCGCGTTGTGATGTGTTCAATATCCCCGATCGGGAGGCCGATTGGGTACCCGGGTCACCAGGCGAGTCGTTCGGATCGCCCACGGGCGCCCGTCGCGGCGGACGCCGCGGCCCGGTGTCGGGATGCGGGAGCTGTCGCGCTTCGGCGGTACCATTGGCGGGTCCCCTCGGGCGCGGGCCCCGCACGCGAGGGGTCGTTTCATGTCCGGCCGGAAACCCGCACGCGTGGAGGAGCAGCCCAGAAGGTGACGTCAGCCGAACCCTCCGGATCCACCGCCGGCCCGAAACTCCAGCTCCGCGCTTGGCAGCGTCGTGCGCTGACCAAGTACCTGACGCAGAAGCCGAAGGACTTCCTCGCCGTGGCGACGCCGGGCGCCGGCAAGACGACGTTCGGCCTGCGTATCGCCCGCGAACTCCTCGATGACCGCACCGTCGACAAGATCACCGTGGTCGCCCCGACCGAACACCTGAAGCACCAGTGGGCCGAGGCCGCCGCGCGGGTCGGGATCGCGCTCGACTCGCGGTTCACCAACGCCGCCGGACAGACCAGCTCGGACTTCCACGGCGTCGTCGTCACCTATGCACAGGTGGCCGCCCATCCGGCCCGGCACCGGGTGCGCACCGAGAACTACCGCACCCTGGTAATCCTCGACGAGATCCACCACGGTGGCGATGCCAAGTCGTGGGGCGAGGCGATCCGGGAGGCCTTCGACGACGCCGAGCGCCGGCTCCTGCTGACCGGTACACCCTTCCGCTCCGACGACTCGCCGATCCCGTTCGTCACCTACGAACCGGAGGCCGGCGGGCATCAGCGCTCCAAGGCCGACCACACCTACGGCTACGCCGACGCACTGAAGGACGGCGTCGTCCGTCCGGTCGTGTTCCTCGCCTACTCCGGTGAGGCCAGCTGGCGCGACAGCGCGGGCGAGGAGTACACCGCCCGGCTGGGCGAACCGCTCTCCGCGGAGCACACCACCCGCGCCTGGCGTACCGCGCTGGACGCCCACGGCGACTGGATTCCGGCGGTCCTCACCGCCGCACACACGCGGCTGGGACAGCTCCGTGCGACCGGCACACCGGATGCGGGCGGGCTGGTCATCGCCACCGATCAGACCGCGGCCCGCGACTACGCCGAACTGCTCACCGCCATCACCGGCAAGCCGCCGACGCTGGTGCTCTCCGACGACCCGAAGTCGTCGTCGAGGATCGGCCAGTTCGCCGCGTCCACGGACGAGTGGATGGTGGCGGTCCGCATGGTGTCCGAGGGTGTCGACGTCCCCCGCCTGGCCGTGGGTGTGTACGCCACCAGCTCGTCGACGCCGCTGTTCTTCGCCCAGGCCATCGGACGATTCGTGCGATCGCGTCGTCCGGGTGAGACCGCGAGCGTCTTCCTGCCGTCGGTCCCGGTGCTGCTCGACCTCGCCAGCCAGATGGAGGTCGAGCGCGATCACGTGCTCGGCAAGCCGCACCGCGAGAGCGACGGCCTCGACGACCAATTGCTGATCGACGCCAACAAGCAGGAGGACGAGCCGGGGGAGGACGAGCCGAAGTTCCAGTCGCTGCATGCCGACGCCGAACTCGATCAGGTCATCTTCGACGGCACCTCGTTCGGCACGGCCACGTTCGCCGGTAGCGACGAGGAGTCGGACTATCTGGGGTTGCCCGGGCTGCTCGATGCCGACCAGGTGCGTGCCCTCCTGCGCAAACGCCAGGAGGAACAGGTCACGGCGCGAACGGTCGCGTCGTCCTCGGAGTCGTCGGCTGCCGAGCCGCCCACTCCCGGCCGGCCGGCGGGAACCACCGGCGAGAATTTGCACGCCCTGCGCAAGGAACTGAATACGCTCGTCGCGATGCATCATCACCGCACGGGCAAACCACACGGCATGGTGCACAACGAGTTGCGGACTCGGCTGGGCGGGCCCCCGACCGCCATGGCGACCGCCGATCAGCTGAAGGAACGGATCGCCGCACTGCGCGAGTGGCGCTGATAGACACTGCGCGAGTGGCGCTGATAGACACTGCGCGAGTGGCGCTGGTCGGGCGGCCCGGAACAGGCCCGGACACGACAGAGCCCGGCCGGTTGCTCCGGCCGGGCTCTGTGCGCGTAGGGAAAGCCCGCGTTCGATCGTCGGAGGTGTCAGACCAGCTCGCCGGCGGATTCGACGACGGTGGCGCTCAACTCGACAAGGCGGGCCTCGTGCTCGTTGAAGTGGTGGCGGCAGAAGAGAAGTTCGCCGCCCTTGGGCAGGACGGCCCGTACCTTGGCTGCGGCGCCGCAGCGATCGCAGCGATCGGCGGCAGTGAGCGGCAGGTAGATCGGGGCTGTGGTGGCGATGTCAGTCATGGTTCGTTCCTCCGTCCCGGTCCGGCGCCGGGTGTCCGGTCGCCTTCCCTTCGAGCCGACACATCCGGGCGATGCGTCAACCTCACTCTGTCAGACGCTCGGGGCGTTCGTATTGTTCCGACGGTGCTCTCGGTGTGTCGTCACTCACCGTTTACACCAGGCAACAACTCGACAACGATCGCCCGAACGCAATGCGACCCGGCCATGGGGCCGGGTCGCACCACTCTACGCGTTGTGCGCGGGACGAGTCGTTCGGTCAGCTCGTCCGCGTGGGGGTGTGTGTTCCGCTCGCACCCGCATCGGGTTCGGGTGCGGAGTCGGCGGCCGGGATGTCCGACGTCGACGTTCCCTCGGAGCCGGGGCGTTCCGCGCCCTCGGCGCCCACGAGCGCCTCTTCCTGCTCCTCGCGGAAATGGGTGACCGCGTCGGAGGACTCGTTCTCCCGGTCGCGCAGGTACTCGCGGAGCGAGTAGGCGAACGCCGCGGCCCAGGCGATGGCGATCACGATGTAGAAGACGTTGCGCACCGAGCCGGGGGCGTCGATGAAGTCGCTCTTCAGCAGGCTGCGGGTGTTCGTGAGGACGATCAGGCCGCCGACCGAGGCGCCCAGCAGGCGCGGCGGGATGTGACGCACGAGCCACGCCGCGATCGGTGCGGCGATCACGCCGCCGACGAGGATGGCGGCGACCCATGCGAAGTTGATTCCCTGCGAACCGAGACTGAACAGGAAGCCGAGGCTCGCGGCGACGGCGATGATGAACTCGCTTGTGTCGATCGAACCGATGACCTTGCGGGGCTCGAGACGGCCGCTGGCCAGGATGGCCGGGGTGCCGACCGGACCCCAACCGCCGCCACCGGTGGCGTCGACGAATCCGGCGACGAATCCGAGCGGGCTGAGGAATCGCTTGCGCAGCGGCTTGCCGAGGTTGTGGCGGGGGATGCCCTGGAAGGTGAACCGCACCAGGATGTAGAGCCCGAGCAGCAGCAGGATCACGGCCATGACCGGCGCGGCGGTCTCGGTGGAGAGACTCGACAGGATCGTGGCGCCGAGGAAGGCGCCGATGGCTCCCGGGATCGCGATACGGCGCACGACGCGCCAGTCGACGTTCCCGAACTTCCAGTGCGAGACGCCGGAGACCAGCGTGGTGCCGATCTCGGCCAGGTGCACGGTGGCCGAGGCGGCAGCCGGGTTGGTGCCGATGGCGAGGAGGAGGGTCGTGGTGGTGACGCCATAAGCCATGCCGAGACTGCCGTCGACGAGCTGAGCAGCGAAGCCGACGAGGCCGATCAGGACAATCGTTCTCATAGTGGGTCTTTCCGGGAAGTCACGTCGTCAGGGACGTGACGAGGCTGGGGCAGGCACTCGGTGCCCGCGACGAAGTGGAACGCGAAGGAGGGGATCGCAGGTGGCGTTCTCGCCCTCGGGTGGGGTCTGTCGCGTCACAGACACAGCATCGATGCTGTGCGCAGCAGGTCGACGGTGGCACGACGCACCAGCATGGCGCCGCGTCTGCTCCCGGTCACTGCGTAAGTCACCGCGCCATCCTATGTAGTGCGTCCCCGAAAGCCCGAGAATCCGGTCGTGTCCAAATCGGAGCGCGCAGAACTATTGACAGATCGATGT
Organism: Gordonia sp. NPDC057258; assembly: GCF_042668985.1. NCBI lineage: Bacteria > Bacillati > Actinomycetota > Actinomycetes > Mycobacteriales > Gordoniaceae > Gordonia > Gordonia sp. NPDC057258. The sequence goes on along the minus strand of NZ_JBHUXZ010000007.1, from coordinate 93,502 downwards.
CTATGTGGGTGGCAGAACGACATCGCCCCCGGAACCGTGAGGTTCCGGGGGCGATCAGGGTGTTGTCGTCACCGACTAGTCGAGATAGTCGCGCAGGACCTGCGAGCGCGACGGGTGACGCAGCTTCGACATCGTCTTCGACTCGATCTGACGGATGCGCTCGCGGGTCACGCCGTACACCTGCCCGATCTCGTCGAGGGTGCGGGGCTGGCCGTCGGTCAGTCCGAAGCGGAGGCGGACCACGCCGGCCTCACGTTCGGACAAGGTCTCGAGCACCGACTGCAGTTGATCCTGCAACAGCGTGAAGCTGACCGCGTCGACCGCGACGACGGCTTCGGAGTCCTCGATGAAGTCGCCGAGCTGGCTGTCGCCCTCATCGCCGATGGTCTGGTCCAGCGAGATGGGTTCCCGGGCGTACTGCTGGATCTCCAGCACCTTCTCCGGGGTGATGTCCATCTCCTTGGCGAGTTCTTCCGGCGTCGGCTCGCGGCCGAGGTCCTGGAGGAGTTCACGCTGGATGCGACCGAGCTTGTTGATGACCTCGACCATGTGCACCGGGATACGGATGGTGCGGGCCTGGTCGGCCATGGCGCGGGTGATCGCCTGACGGATCCACCAGGTGGCATACGTCGAGAACTTGTAGCCCTTGGTGTAGTCGAACTTCTCGACCGCGCGGATCAGACCGAGGTTGCCCTCCTGGATGAGATCCAGGAACGCCATACCGCGGCCCGTGTAGCGCTTGGCCAGCGACACGACGAGGCGCAGGTTCGCCTCGAGCAGGTGGTTCTTGGCGCGGTTGCCGTCGCGGGAGATCCAGTTCAGGTCACGCTTCTGGGCGGTGCTGAGCTTCTCGCCGGCATCCATGATGCGCCGAAGACGTTCGGTGGCGAACAGTCCGGCCTCGATGCGCTTGGCGAGTTCGACCTCTTCCTCGGCGTTGAGGAGGGCGACCTTGCCGATCTGCTTCAGGTACGCGCGGACACTGTCGGCGGAGGCGGTGAGCTCGGCGTCCTTGCGGGCCTGACGCAGCGCCTCGGACTCCTCTTCGTCCCAGACGAAGTCGCCGGACTTCGCGGCGGCGGCCTCGTCCTTGGACGCGGCCTTCGCGGCGGCCGGGGCCGCGCCGCCGGCGGCGGGCGCGGTCGCCTCCTCGGACTCGTCGTCCTCCGACTCGTCCTCGGAGTCGTCGTCGTCGACCTCCAGGTCGTCGTCGATCTCGACGTCCTCGAGTTCGGCGTCGGGACCGTCGATGTCGTCGATCGAGTCCGGGTCGTCGGGCTCGGCGTTCGGATCGTCGCCGGAACCCTCCGCGGACGCGGCCTTCTTGGCGGCCTTCTTCGGTGCCGCCTTCTTGGTGGCCTTCTTCGCCGGGGCCTTCTTGGCGGGGGCCTTGCGGGCAGCGGTCTTCTTCGCAGCCTTCTTGGCGGTTCGCTTCGCCGGGGCGTCGGTCGCGGCTGGGGTCGACTCCGTCGACTCGGCCTCTGCATCACCCTGGTGGGTCGTGATGGCTGCCACGTACAACCTTTCGAACTGTCTTCTGTGGTGTCTTCTGTCGTCTGTCACCAGACGCGACACGGCAGCATGAGCCGCCGTGGACGAGGTCTTGGTTTCTCGGTTGGAATGACCGGTGACGACCATTGTAACGACATCGCCGTCCCCGGTGTGTCAAAGCCCTGGTCACGCCCTGCGCGGCGTCACGTCTTCAGCCCCTGGGCCACTGCCATGGCCGCACCGACGATGCCGGCGGTGTTCAACAGCGTCGCCGGTACCACGGGCGTCTTGTTGGTCAGCAGCGGAATCCACTTGTCGGACTTGCGGCTGATACCGCCGCCGGCGATGAAGAGATTCGGCCAGAACAGCGCCTCGTAGGTCTCGAGGACCTCGGAGACCTTCTCGGTCCACTTCTCGTACGACCAGCCCTTCTCCTCGCGGACACGCGAAGACGCCTGGTGCTCGGCCTCCTTCTTGCCGACCTGTAGGTGACCGAGCTCGGTGTTGGGCACGAGGGTGCCGTTGATCAGGATCGCCGACCCGATACCGGTTCCGAACGTCAGCAGCATCACGACCCCCGCGACGCCCTTGCCCGCGCCGTACGCGTCCTCGGCCATACCCGCGGCGTCGGCGTCGTTGAGGACCGACACCTGCCTACCGCCGAGGTGTCCGCTGAAGAGGTCGTAGACGTCGGTGCCGATCCAGGCCTTGTCGATGTTCGCCGCCGTACGCATGATCCCGTCGGTCACGACCCCGGGGAGGGTGACACCCACCGGGCCGGTCCAGTCGAAATGCGCGACCACCTCGGCGACGCCCCGGGCCACGGCCTCGGGTGTCGCGGGCTGCGGGGTGAGCACCTTGAACCGTTCGCCGACGAGTTCACCGGTGTCGAGATCGACGATGCCGCCCTTGATCCCGGAACCGCCGACGTCGACCCCGAAACCGAGGTTCGTCGGAGGTGTCGGATCATCGGGGCCGGCGACATCGGAGTCGGACGATCCGGGGACGGACGTGTCGGTCATGGCGGGCTCCCTGTCCGGGTCGGTGTCTGAGGGTGGGGGCAATCCGAGACCAGCCTATTCACGCGACCGGCGCAACGCCCGTCATCGCAACGCATGTCGACACGATTCGACCACGCAGGGGGAGAGATCGGTCACCGCGATCGGTGGTGCGCACCGGCCATGTGCTCACATGGAGGGCGTGGATCAGACAATTCCGGTGGACGAGCTCGCCGCGGTCGCCGGCGCCGTGGCCCGGGAGGCCGCCGCGCACGTACGTCGCCGCCGGCCCGAATTGTTCGGTGCGACACCGGGACACGGTGAGCCGCCGCAGCCCGCCGCGGTGGATTCCACCGTGCAGTCCGTGTCGACGAAGTCGACGGTGCAGCCGGTGTCGACGAAGTCGACGGAAACCGATCCGGTCACCCTCGCCGACACCGAGACCGAACGCCTGATCCGCTCCCTGCTCCGTGAGGCGCGCCCCGACGACGAGGTGCTGGGCGAGGAGGACGGCGGGAGCCGGGCGGTGCCTACCGGTGTCCGATGGGTGGTCGATCCGATCGATGGGACCGTCAACTTCATGTACGGCGTGCCGGCCTATGCGGTGTCCATCGCGGCCCAGGTCGACGGACAGTCGGTCGCCGGGGTCGTCGTCGACGTCGCCCGCGACGTCACGTACGGCGCGACCCTCGGCGGGGGAGCGTGGGCGGCGGACTCCGCCGGGGTACGCCGGCCGCTCCGCTGCAATCCGGTCGACAGGGCCGAACTGGCGCTCGTCGCAACGGGTTTCGGGTACGACGCGGCGCGCCGCCGGAAGCAGGGACGCATCGTCGCCGAACTGCTCCCTCGTGTCCGCGACGTCCGACGCATCGGCGCCGCGGCCCTCGACCTCTGCATGGTCGCGTCCGGCGCGGTCGACGCTCACTACGAACACGGTCTGAGCCCGTGGGACTGGGCCGCCGGCGGGCTGATCGCCGCCGAGGCCGGCGCCGTCGTCCAGACTCCGCCACCGGATTCACGGGCCGACGAGGGTCACATCACCGTCGCTGTCGCGCCCGGGGTGGCCGACGAATTCCTCGCGCTGCTCGACGAATTCGACGCCCGCAGCCCGCTCACCTGACGGCCCTCCCGCGTCTCGCCATGGGGTCGGCGGCCGCCGCACGGCGTGCGGAGGTCAGCAGGGGGCGGAGTGCACGGCCTCGACGAGGACCGGGTCGACACCACTCGCCGGGTTCTTCGGATCCGCCGACCGCAGCGCCTCCAGGGCAGCCTGCGCGTCCTGCGACATCTCGCCACCCGAGTGGTGGACCCCGAGTGCGACGTCGACGGCCGTACCGCGCCGGCCGTCGTCGACCAGCTGGGCGCACGGGAACGCCAGCCACGTGGCCGCCGCCGCCGCGCGACCGGCCGGCCCGAATCGGATCTGTGCGACACAGTTGAGATCCCGATTGGGATAGACCGGGTCATCGGCGTACGGCGTGTCCGGCACCGGGCTGAACCCCTGCGCGGTCAGGTCGTCGGACACCGTGCGGGCCGCGCCTCGTTCGTCGGAGGCGTTGAGGACGCGGACGCCGAAGGTCGACAGCGGGGCCGGAGCGACTCCGAGCATCTCGTCCCGTCCGACGACGGTGAGGGTCGGCGGGGCCGGCGGAGGTGGCGCGCCCGCTTCCATCGACGTCGGCGGAGTCGGTTGATTGCACGCTGTCGGAACGGATTCGGACTCGCCGCCGCCCAGCGCAACCGCCCACACCACCACGCCGACGACCATCAGGACGACGACCGTGACGATCGCCGGTGCGTAGCGCCGCCGACGGTAGGGTCGGCCCTGCTCGTCGGTCGGATAGCCGACCGTAATCTTCGACACCACCGTGGACTGACTCCTCACTGGGCGTTGCGTGACCTCGGATCACTGTAGAGGGTGACCCCGCAGTGCCCCGCGAGCCTCGCCGGGAGCGGTACGACTGGGGTGTGCCGGGGCATGGATCGGGCGCCGAACCGAAACTTACCGACGAGTTGGGTCCCGGGTATTGACCTTCGATAGCGTGTCGACTATGCTTCGGGCGCCCGCGCTTCCAGACCCGGGGTGCGCCCGATATGAAACCGTGATCGAAATCACGCAATACGTCTGATCCTCTGGTACGAATCTCGCCCGAGACGACGTTGCAGTGACCCCATCGGTAAGACAATCCCGGCGGAGTCGTGCGCAATAACACCGGGTGGCGACGTCAGCGCCGTCACCGTGAGCGCCCCTCACACTCTCGACAAGTTAGGCACAGAATGGCTACAGATTACGACGCGCCACGACGGACGGAGACCGAGGACCTCAACGAGGACTCGCTCGAAGAACTGAAGGCCCGACGCAGCGAGGCGCAGTCCTCGGCAGTGGATGTCGACGAGAGTGATACCGCGGAGTCCTTCGAACTCCCGGGTGCCGATCTCTCGGGCGAGGAACTGTCGGTGCGTGTCATCCCCAAGCAGGCCGACGAGTTCACCTGTACCAGCTGCTTTCTCGTCTACCACCGCAGCCGGTTGGCCGAGGAGAACGGAAGCTCGCTCATCTGCGTCGACTGCGCATGAGATGAACTGAGTCCAGCTGTCACAGCTGATGAAGGGGGCCGACGCCGAATACGGCGCGGCCCCTTCGTCGTGTCTCGGGTAGAGAGTCGTGCCCGGGTCAGGCGGTGGGTGCGGGACGGTCGGCCGCGGCGTCGTCGACGCCCAGTGCCGCGAGGAGTTCGGCCGGCCGACGTGTCGAGACCAGCCAGTACGGAGTCGGGTCGTCGGGGTCGTCGAGCACGATGAGGACCATCGTCTTCACCCAGGAGCGGTGCACGAGATAGGCCGCCGGGTCGAGCTGCCGCCCGAGTGCGGCGCTCTTCGCGGTCGCCGGGACCGTCGCCGCCCGCGCGACGACGGCGCGCGGCAGGACCGCACGGTGGGCATGCAGCTCCCGATCCGCGGTCACCCGGATGCGGGTACGGCTCATCGACCACAGCATCACGACGCACAGCACGCCGGTGGCCACGTATCCGATGATGCTCCAGGCGCTCCCGCGCGCCGACAGCTGGATCTCGTAGCCCACCACGCCGGTGAGGACCACGGCTGCCAACCACCACCACCACGGCACGTACAGGCGCTCGTCGAACAGATCGGCGGTCGAGTCGGTGACGCCGGCGTTCCGCCCGGTGGGTGCGGGGGAGGCGTCCGAGGGTCCTCCGGGGCGCTCGGGCGAATGATCTGCGGTCACGTGACCAGCGTAGTCTGCCTGCGTGGCCTCAGATCTCCCCCCTGCGCACCCCGCTGACCCGGCGCCGATCGCGCTCCGACGCCTCGATCCCGACCTACCGCTGCCGACCAGGGCGCACCCAGGGGATGCGGGGGTCGATCTCTATTCGACGATCGATCTCGAACTGCCCGCCGGACGCCGTCAACTCGTCGGGACCGGGATCGCCGTGGCGTTGCCGATCGGCACCGTGGGGCTGATCCACCCGAGGTCGGGACTGGCCGCCCGGGCCGGCCTGTCGGTCGTGAACACCCCCGGCACCATCGACGCGGGCTATCGCGGGGAGATCAAGGTCTGTCTGATCAACCACGATCCGGAGCAGACGATCTCCATCTCGCGTGGCGACCGCATAGCCCAGCTGATCGTGCAGCGCGTCGAGCTGCCCGACTTCGTCGAGGTCGACGAACTCGACGACACCGCACGCGGCGACGGCGGGTACGGATCGAGCGGGGGATCGGCGATTCTCGCCTGACCTCTTCGGTGAACCGTCGGCCGGGGCTCTCCCCGGCGGGAGTCGATTAGTGTTTCCCGTGTGTCCGGCGGATCGTTGTCGCCGGCGGTGACGAACGAGGAGTGACGCGATGGCACAGGACGGATCAGAGGAGCTGCGGGTCGGTCAGGCGCGCGGTCCCTATGACATCGACGCACTGGCGACCCGGCCGCAAGAGCTCGAGAACTCCCATCTGGACCTCGGATCGGTGCTGGTCCCGGTGGTCGAGGGTGGCCAGGTCACCGTCGAGATGTCCGAGGCCCACCAGCCGCAGAACGTGTACCTGGTGACCCCCATCGGCCGGATCTCGGTGAGCGCCTTCGCCGCACCCAAGTCCCCCGGGATGTGGCGTGAGGTGGTCCGTGAGCTGGCCGGTTCCCTCCGCGACGACGGCGCGGCCACGAGTGTCGAAGACGGGCACTGGGGGCGGGAGGTGGTCGCCGAGACGGACGGTGCGACCCACCGGTTCATCGGGGTCGACGGCCCGCGCTGGCTCGTCCGGTGCGTGGGCAGCGGACCCACCGAGCATGCGGACGACCTCGCACGGTTGAGCCGCGCCGTACTGGCCGAGACGGTCGTCCGACGCGGGTCCGAGCCGTTCCCCCCGCGGGATCCGCTGCCCGTCGTGTTGCCGCCGGTGCTCGCCGAGCAGGTCGCGGCCGCCCAGCAGCAGATGTTCGCGGGCCCCCCGGCCGGACAAGAGTCCCCGAACCCCACCGCACAGGACGCGGGCCCGGGTGACGCGATCGACGATTCGGTACCCGTTGCCGGGGGCGCGCTCGATCAGGTCGCCCACGCCACCGTCTACGGGGAGAACGCCTACCGCGACGAGCCGGAGGCGGTCGCCGCCCCGGATGCGGAGTCCGCGGCTCCGGTGGCTCCCACCGATCCCGAGATCGACGAGGAGCCGTTGCCGCCGTCGTCGGGTTCGGCGATGCAGCGCTTCCGCCGCCGCCGCTGAAGCTCCGGCCACACCGGGCTCCGATCACCCCGGCGGGTCGGTGAGTTCGACAAGCCCGGCCCGGAGCTCGTCTCCCAGCACACCCGGATCGTGGCCCCAGTCGTCGAGCGTGATCTCGACGAGGGTCGATTGCGGTGCGGCAGCATGCCATTCGCGGGCGACGGCGATGGGGTGGACCGGATCGTCGGCGGCCGCGACGATGGCCAGCGGCACCGTGAGCCCGGCGATCTCGGCCGGCGTCGGCGCCCGATGACGAGCCGCCTCGCGCAACATGCGGGCGAGGCCCGGGTGCAGACCCCGCCACGACCGGGTCAGTTCCGCGGCCAGCCAGGCCGGGCTGCTGCTCGCCATCGCCGCGATGGTCGCCTCGAGTCCGTCACGTTCGAGCGCATCGGCGGTGGCGCCGGCACTCGCGGCCGCGGGTGCCGAGTGGGCGTCACCGCTCCATGCCGGCAGCGCGGCGAGCACCCCGGCGCAGCGTCGGCCGGTGTCGCGCAGGGCCCACTCGAGCGCGATCGCGGCCCCGATCGACACCCCGCCCACGAGGATCGAGCGGTGCGCTCCGGCGGCCCGCTCCAGCCCGCGGAGGTGGCCGTCGATCAACGGCGTCGTCGGGTCCAGCGCGATGAGCTCTACCTCCAGGTCAGCTGCGGCGCGCTGAAAGGAACGCGTGACGTGATCGGCGTCGGAGCCCGTTCCGGGGATGCCGACGAGAGCCGTCGGGCGAGGGCGGTGCGGACCGTCGGTGCCAGGCATCAGGGCATCATCCCCTAGTGGTATGTCTCGGAAATAGGTGGCCGGTATCCGGTGGGGCGCCGGGGACCATTCGCTTGTTTCCGAGACACACCACTAGGGTGTCCCGAGGCCCCCGCGCAGACCTGGACAGCGGGGGTCCGACGACCACGGAATGGCCCCGCGGTCGCCGACGTTGTCACTGGCCGAGGCCGAGGTCTACGCTGGCGGGCAGGTCACCGATCACTCGTTCGGCGACCCACGGACACCGCTCTGTACAGCCCTGCGGTGCCGGCCGAAATCCATTGGGAGGGTCGAGATGCCCACTGCCGGCTATCTCAAACGACTGACCCGTCGGCTGACCGAAGATCTCGGTGACGCCGACGCAGAGAAGATCGCCGAGGAATCCAAGGCGACAGGCGCTCAGCGCGCATCCGAGTGCTGCCGCGGTGACGAGGTCACCATGCACGGCGAACTGCGTGCCGTCGAGACCTGTTCGCGCTCGGCCAAGGCGGGGGTGAAGGCCGAGTTCTTCGACGGATCCGACATCGTGATGCTGAAGTGGCTGGGCCGTAACCGCATCACCGGCATCGAGCCCGGCCGCAAGGTCACCGTCCGGGGCCGGCTCGCCGAGCAGGACGGCCACAAGGTGATCTACAACCCTTATTACGAGTTGCACGGCGTCGACGAGTGACCGGTCCGGTCCCCGAGCATCCGGCCTCGAGACAGCCGGACGCCGAACCGTCGGCACCCGGACAGTCAGCACCCGAGCGGACGGCGCCCACGGTCCTCGAACAGATCGGTGGCGTCTCCGGCCTGGTCTATTCGACGGTGCCCGTGGTGGTGTTCGTCCCCGTCAACTCTTTCTTCGACCTCCGGACCGCCATCTACGCGGCGCTCGGCGTGGCGGCGCTGCTCTTCGTCGTACGGCTCGTGCGCCGCGAACCCCTGACCCCCGCGATCTCGGGTCTGCTCGGCGTCGCCATCTGCGTCTTCATCGCCGACCGGGTGGGGGATGCCAAGGGCTACTTCCTCTTCGGGATCTGGAGCACCCTCGTCTATGCGATCGTGTTCGCCGTCTCGATCCTGGTGCGGTGGCCCCTCATCGGGGTGGCCTGGCATCTGATCAACGGCGAGGGTTCGGGCTGGCGCAAGCAGCGGTCCATCCTCCGTGCCTACGACATCGCCACCGCACTGTGGGCGGTGCTCTTCGCGGCGCGCTACCTCACGCAGTCGGAACTGTACGACGACGGGGCCACCGGGTGGCTGGCGTTCGCGCGCATCGCGATGGGGTGGCCGCTGACCGCGCTCGTGGTGCTCGCGACGATCCTCCTGGTTCGCCGGGCGCAGCGAGCCGAGGCGGCGCGCGCCGGCACCCCGCCGGACGCGGACGTCACCGCGCGATCTGCATAGCCTCGTAGAGGGCGGGCTCGGCCTCGGTGGGCGCGATGAAGACCAGTTCGTCGCCGCCCTCGAGGGGGTCGTCGCGCTGCGGGACGATGACGCGGCCGCCGCGCAGGATCGCGACGAGCGCGGCGTCGCGCGGCAGTTCCAGCTTCCGGACGGGCTTGCCGGCGAGGGGAGTGTTCGACGGCAGGGTGAGTTCGACGAGGTTGGCCTGCCCCTGACGGAACGTCATCAACCGGACCAGATCGCCGACGGACACCGCCTCCTCGACCAGGGAGGCGAGCAGGCGCGGGGTCGAGACGGCGACGTCGACGCCCCAGTCCTCGCCGAACAGCCACTCGTTACGCGGGTCGTTGACGCGGGCGACGACCCGGTTGACGGCGAACTCGGTCTTCGCGAGCAGGCTCACGACGAGGTTGGCCTTGTCGTCGCCGGTCGCGGCGATCATGACGTCGTAGGTCTGTAGTTGCGCCTCTTCGAGATTGGCGAGTTCACACGCGTCGGCGAGCACCCAGCCCGCGCCGACGACGGCATCGGTGTCGATGTGGCCGGCGTCGCGCTCGAAGAGCGTGACCTCGTGGGCGTTCACCAGCAGTTCGCGGGCGATCGAGCGCCCGACCGCGCCGGCTCCGGCGATGGCGACCTTCACTTCGGGACTCCTTCGGCCCGGGTCATCCGGACTCGTTCTGGGTGAACGGCCGCGCAGCGACGCCGCGGGCGTTCTTGAGGTTGTCGAGCATGACCGCTCCGTAGACCACATCATCTTGTTGCAGAACGGTTTTCGCCTCGGGGAGGACCGGACGTCCGACGCGGCTGAGGAAGGCCACCCGCGCGCCGGTCTGCTCCTGGAACTTGCCGACCGAGATCCCGATCCACGAGTCGTCGACGTCGATCTGGGCGACCGCCAGCGAACCCGACGGGTCACGCCACTCCATCGTCGTCGTCTCGCCGAGCGCCGAGACGAACCGCTCGGTCGTCCAGGGGACGGTCGCCACCGTGGGGATCCCGAGCCGCTCGTACACCTCGGCGCGCTTGGCGTCGTAGATCCGGGCGACGACGCGCTCGACGTCGAAGGTCTCGCGGGCCACTCGCGCCGAGATGATGTTCGAGTTGTCCCCGGAGGACACCGCGGCGAACGCGTCGGCGTGCTCGATGCCCGCCTTGACGAGGATCTCGCGGTCGAACCCGACCCCGGTGATCGTGCGGCCCGCGAAGTCGGGACTCAGCCGCACGAACGCGCTCGGATCCCGATCGATGATCGCGACGTCGTGTCCGCGCTTCTGCATCGACATCGCGAGCGCGGATCCGACCCGCCCGCAACCCATGATGACCACCTGCACGGCATTCCTCTCCACACGCGGCTCGTCTGCCGCGAGTCGAACCTACCCGCCTCGGCGCCAACGCTCTAGGGTTGCCTGGTGTCCACCGTCTCCAAGGTGTCCGTCGCGACGAAACGCCTCCTGCTCGGCAGGCCTTTTCGCAGCGACACGCTCGGTCACACGCTGCTGCCCAAGCGGATAGCCCTGCCGGTGTTCGCCTCCGACGCGATGAGCTCGGTGGCGTACGCGCCGCAGGAGATCTTCCTGGTCCTGTCCGTCGCCGGCATCAGCGCGCTGGCGTTCACGCCCTGGGTGGCGATCGCCGTCGCCGTCGTCATGGCCGTGGTCGTCGCGAGCTACCGCCAGAACGTGCACGCCTATCCCTCGGGTGGCGGCGACTACGAGGTCGCGACCGTCAATCTCGGTCCCAACGCGGGCCTGACCGTCGGCAGCGCCCTGCTGGTGGACTACGTGCTCACGGTGGCGGTGTCGGTCACGTCGGCGGCGGAGAACATCGGTTCGGCGATCCCGTTCGTCGAAGAGCACAAGGTGTGGTTCTGCGTCGGTGCGATCATGCTGCTCGCCGCGGTCAACCTGCGTGGCATCAAGGAGTCCGGGGCCGTGCTCGCGATCCCGACCTACGGGTTCATCATCGGTGTCCTGGGCATGCTCATCTGGGGGTTCACCGAGATCTACGTGCTCGGTCAGGACATCCATTCCGAGACCGCCGACTTCGGCATCGTGCCCGAACAGGACAATCTCACCGGGCTGGCGCTGATCTTCCTCGTCGCCCGGTCGTTCTCCTCGGGCTGTGCGGCGCTCACCGGGGTGGAGGCCATCAGCAACGGGGTGCCGGCCTTCCGGAAACCGAAGTCGCGCAACGCCGCGACGACGCTGCTGCTGCTGGGTGCGTTCTCCATCACCCTGCTGATGGGCATCGTGCTGCTGGCGGAGAAGATCGGCGCGAAGTACGTGATGAACCCGGAGCAGGATCTCATCGGGGCGCCGGAGGGTTACCAGCAGAAGGCCATGATCGCCCAGCTGGCCCATGCCGTCTTCGACTCGTTCCCGCCGGCCTTCTTCTTCGTCGCCACCGTCACCGCGCTGATCCTGCTGCTGGCCGCGAACACCGCCTTCAACGGTTTCCCGGTGCTGGGCTCGGTACTCGCGCAGGACCGCTACCTGCCGCGCCAGTTGCACACCCGAGGCGACCGCCTGGCGTTCAGCAACGGCATCCTCTTCCTCGCGATCGCCGCGATCATCTTCGTCGTCGCGTTCGGCGCGCAGGTGACGTCCCTGATCCAGCTCTACATCGTGGGCGTCTTCGTGTCGTTCACCCTGAGCCAGACGGGCATGGTGCGGCACTGGACCCGTCTGCTGCGTACCGAGACCGACCCGAGCGCGCGGCGTCGGATGATGCAGTCCCGGGTGGTCAACACGGTCGGCCTGGTGATGACCGCGACGGTTCTGGTCGTCGTCCTGATCACCAAGTTCACCGAGGGTGCCTACATCGCCGTGATCGCGATGGTCTCGTTGTTCGTGATCATGAAACTCATCCATCACCACTACGCGTCGGTGCAGCGCGAACTCGACCGCGCCGAGGACGACGACGAGGCCGTCCTGCCCAGCCGCACGCATTCGATCGTGCTCGTGTCCAGCCTGCACATGGCGTCCAAGCGGGCCCTGCGGTACGCGCGGGCCACCCGTCCGGACGTCCTGGAGGCGATCACGGTCAACGTCGACGACCGCGACACCCGCAAGCTCGTCTCGGAGTGGGAGGCCAGCGACATCACCGTCCCGCTGAAGGTCATCGCCTCGCCCTATCGCGAGATCACCCGGCCCGTCATCGAATACGTGCGCCGGGTGCGGCGCGAGTCGCCGCGCGACGTCGTGACCGTGTTCATCCCGGAGTATGTCGTCGGGCACTGGTGGGAGCAGATCCTGCACAACCAGTCGGCGCTGCGCCTCAAGGGCCGGCTGCTGTTCGAGCCCGGCGTGATGGTGACCTCGGTGCCGTGGCAGCTCACCTCGTCGGACCGGCGCAAGGAAGACCGCGCGTACTGGGCTCCGGGGGAGACCCGTCGTGCACTCGGCGAACCCGAACGGCGACCGTGAGCGGCCCGGCAACACCGCGCCGGGTCGAGGTGACCGTCGACCGTCCGGCCAACGGCGGTGAGTCCGTGGGCCGCGCCGACGGCCGCGTCGTGTTCGTCCGCGGGGCGATCCCCGGCGAACGGGTGGTCGCCGACATCACCGACGACCGGCACGACTCGTACTGGCGGGCTGAGGTGGCGGAGGTGCTCGACGCCTCGCCGCACCGGGTGGCGCCGCGGTGTCCGGCGGCTGCGGCCGGGGCCGGGTGCTGTGACCTCGCGCACGTGACGCCCGACCATGCGCGGGACCTGAAACAGGCTGTGCTGCTCGATGTCCTGGATCGCGTGGGTCGTCTACCGGGCGAGATCGTGGCCGGCACCGAGCTGGCGACCGACGGCGTGCGGCGTCTCGGGGACGCCGAGGTGGGGTGGCGAATCCGGACCCGCCTGGCCGTGGACGGCCGGGGGCGCCCGGGGCAGTCGGCGTTCCGCGGCCGCGGCGTCGTCATCGAGGCCTGCGTCCAGCCCGCCCCGGGAATGCTCGACGGACTCGCCGACCGCGGTTTCACCACGCACTCCGAACTCGCCGTCGTGCTCGACGCCGACGGCGCGCGCCACATCACCGAACTCGCGCCCGTGGCGGAGCCGCGCCGGGGCCGCGCCGACAGCCGGCGCCGGGCGCAGCAGAACCGCGCTCGGCACGCACGGCCCCGTGCCCAGCGGGTCGTCGAAGGTGGGGCGACGGCCGTCCAGCGGGTCGGCGGGCGGTCGTGGGACATTCCCGTCTCGGGATTCTGGCAGGCGCACCGCGACGCGCCGCGGGCCTACGCCGAGACCGTCGTCGACTTCGTCGGTGCGCATCTCGGGGGACCGCCACGCGTGGCGTGGGATCTGTACGGCGGGGCAGGGGTGTTCGCGGGCGCACTGCTCGACGGCCCGGCCGGTGCGCCGGACACCGTGCACATCGTCGATTCGGATCCGGCCGCACTCGACGCCGCCGAGCGGGCCTTCGCCGGCGACGGCGATCGGGTGCACACCCATCGCGGGGAGGTCGCGGCCCGGATCACGGACCTCACCGCGCGGCCGGACGTCGTCGTCCTCGATCCCCCGCGTACCGGAGCCGGGGAACGGGTGATCGGGGCGATCGCCGACGCCCGGCCCGGCATCGTGGTCCACGTGGGCTGCGACGCCGCCCGATTCGCACGTGATCTCGGATACTTCGCCGCACGCGGATTCCGTGTCGTCGACATACTCGGTTTCGACGCTTTCCCGCTGACACACCACGTGGAGGCGGTGGCCTGCCTCATTCCGGCCGCCGACGGGTGAGCGGGGCGCGCTCGCGAGGTCCGGATCCCGACGCGTCGGCCATCCGTCGATCGGGCTCGCGACGAATGCTTCCGTAGACTGACCAGACATGTGCCGGACGTTCTCCGGCTCGACAGCCGACCTGGCGTCTCGCCGGTGATGGAGGAAACGATGGGTGTGCTCGACCGGATCAGCTCGCCGGCCGATCTCCGGCCGCTGTCGGACGAGGAGATGCAGGTCCTCTCGGCCGAGATCCGGACGTTCCTGATCGAGAAGGTCGCCGCCACGGGCGGACATCTCGGACCGAACCTCGGAGTCGTCGAGTTGACGCTCGGCATCCACCGCGTCTTCGACTCGCCGTCGGATCCGATCCTGTTCGACACCGGCCACCAGTCCTACGTCCACAAGATCGTCACCGGACGCAAGGACGGCTTCGATCAGCTGCGCCAGCGCGGCGGGCTCACCGGCTACCAGGAGCGCGCGGAGTCCGACCACGACTGGGTGGAGTCCTCGCACGCGTCGGCGGCGCTGTCGTATGCGGACGGGCTCGCGAAGTCCTTCGAACTGACCGGTCAGCCGGATCGCACGGTGGTCGCGGTGGTGGGCGACGGCGCCCTGACCGGCGGTATGTGCTGGGAGGCCATCAACAACATCGCCGCCTGCAACCGCCGGGTCGTCATCGTCGTCAACGACAACGGTCGGTCGTATGCGCCGACGATCGGCGGACTCGCGAGCCACCTGTCGGGGCTGCGCCTGCAGCCCGGGTACGAGAAGTTCCTCGACGAGGGTCGTCGCGTCGTCAAGCAGGTGCCCGTCGTCGGGGAGCCGGCATACGCCGTCCTGCACGGGATGAAGAGCGGGCTCAAGGACCTCCTGGCCCCGCAGGCGATGTTCACCGATCTCGGACTGAAGTACGTCGGGCCCGTCGACGGTCACGACATCGACGCGGTCGAGTCGGCGCTGCGGCAGGCCCGCGACTTCGGCGGCCCGGTGATCGTGCACACCGTGACCCGCAAGGGCATGGGCTACGCCCACGCCGAGAACCACGTCGCCGACCTCATGCACGCGACCGGCATCATCGACCCGATCACCGGCCGGCCCACCAGCGTCTCACCCCAGGACTGGACCGCCGTGTTCTCCGCCGCACTGCTCGACGCCGGCGCCAACCGTCCCGACGTCGTCGCGATCACCGCGGCGATGCCCGGACCGACGGGCCTCACCCCCTTCGGCGAACGCTACCCGGACCGTATGTTCGACGTCGGCATCGCCGAACAGCATGCGATGACCTCGGCGGCCGGACTCGCGCTCGGCGGACTGCATCCGGTTGTCGCGATCTACTCGACGTTCCTCAACCGCGCGTTCGATCAGCTGCTGATGGACGTCGCGCTGCTGAGGCAGCCGGTGACGCTCGTCCTCGACCGTTCCGGCATCACCGGACCCGATGGCCCCAGCCACCACGGCATGTGGGATCTCTCGCTGATGGCGATGGTGCCCGGCCTGCGGGTCGCCGCACCCCGTGACGCCGTCCGGCTGCGCGAGGAGTTCGACGAGGCACTCGGCGTCGCCGACGGCCCCACGGCCCTCCGATTCTCCAAAGGTGCTGTCCCCGAAGACATCCGCGCGGTCGAGCGGCTCGACGACGGTGTCGACGTGCTGCACCGGACGGACCGGGACCTCGGTCCGGCGGGCGGCGATGTGCTCATCGTCGCGGTCGGTGCCTTCTGCGGGCTGGCCGTCGACACCGCCGAACGCCTGGCCCGTCAGGGAATCGATGCGACGGTCGTGGATCCGCGCTGGGTACTGCCGGTGCCCACCTCGGTGGTCGAGGTCGCGCGCCGCCACCGGCTCGTCGTCACGCTCGAGGACGGGTGCACCAGCGGCGGCGTCGGGTCCGCGGTCGCCGCCGCGCTGTCGGCGGCGGAGGTGCTCGTCCCGGTCCAGATCAAGGGCATCCCGCAGGAGTTCATCGCACACGCCTCGCGCAACGAGATCCTCGCCGATATCGGGTTGACCGCGCAGGACCTCGCCCGGTCGATCACCGCGACGGTCTCGGGCATGCAGGCCGGTCCCGGCCTGGACCGGGCGATCGAGAACACGCCCGATCCGGCGGAGAGCCGCGCCGAGGACTGACGTCCCGTTTGACCGATGCCGCCGCTGGGCATTTTCTCCGTGTGAACGACGAGTACGGTTCCGCGGGCGGGGATTTCCGGGGCATTCCGGCGCCGACCCTCGGGGTCGAGGAGGAGTTCGTCCTCGTCGACCGGGAGACCGGACGGCCGGTCGGGAGCAACCGCGAGGTGGCGACCGCGGCATCCGCGCGCGGCCTCGATCTCGAGTTGGAACTCACCTCGTCGCAGGTGGAGATCGCCACGCCGACCGCGGCGACGAGTCAGGAGATCGGCGACCACCTGCACCGGCTGCGGGGCATCCTGGCGGCGGCGGCCGATGACATAGGCGTGGACGTGGTCGCCTGCGGGGTGCCGCCACGCGTGCCCGAGTCGTTTCCGGTGACCGACACCGGCCGCTACCGGGCGATCGCCGCGCGGTACGGCATGCTGGCCCACGAACAGGGCATCAGTGGCTGTCACGTCCACGTGGGTGTCCCGGACACCGACACCGCCGTCGCGGTGTGCAATTGCCTGCGCCCGTGGCTACCGATACTGCTTGCGCTGTCGGCGAACTCGGCGATCTATCGCGACGCCGACTCCGGCCACGCCAGTTGGCGCTCGGTGCTCTGGTCGCGATGGCCCGCGGCGGGACCGCCACCGCACCTGCGCTCGGCCGAACACTTCGCCGAGACGGTCGAAGTCCTCGTGGCCACGGGCACGATCCTGGACCCGCACATGCTGTACTGGGACGCTCGGCCGTCGGATCACCTGCCCACGGTCGAGGTGCGGGTCGGGGACGTGCAGATGCGGGTGGAGGAGACGCGGACCTTCGCCACCCTCGTCCGTGCGGCGGTGATGACCGCCCTCGACGACCTGCGCGCGGAGGACCGGCGGTTCCCGGCCGCGGACCTCGATCCGGCGCTGCTGTCGGCCGCGTACTGGATCGCCGCCCACGACGGCGTCGACGGGCGTGCGCTCGACCCGACGACCGGCGCGTTGGTGCCGGTCTGGACGCGGGTCGAGCAGTTCCTCACCGTGCTCGCGCCGGCGCTGGACCGACTCGGTGAGCGGGACGGCGTCATGCAGGCGCTGGACCGGCTGCGTCTGGATGGCAACGGGGCCTCTCGCCAGCGGCGCCTCTTCGAGGAGTCCGGATCAGCTCTCGCCGTAGTCCGGGCCGCGACACTGCACCCGCCTGGCTGACGACGGACGCCTGCCCTTCGTGGGGCTCGTCGCTAGGCGCTCCTCGCACCTCAGTACCAGCGGCCTGACGGCCGTCCTGGACTACGAAAGAAACCTGTGTGCTCGCGGCGAGCCTTACTACTGCTCCCTGAGGAGGCCGGAGCTTGCGGAGGCCGTCACGAAGGGTCCTGGTGAGATGCGTCGCGAACCCTTCGTGGCTCGTCGCTGGCGCTCCTCGCACCTCAGGGAGCGGAGGGAGGGTGTCGCTTGCACCCCACAGACCAGCGGTTTGGTGGTTCCTCGGGTTAGGGTGCAGAGGGGTCAGGTCGGCCCCGATCGACTCAGCGCAGTGTCGCCAGGTTCGAGATCGACTTGTGCACATCGGATTCCAGGATCTTGGCGACGAGCCTGCCGACCGAGCCGTTGAGCAGACCGCCGGACAACTCGGCCGACAGATCGAAGTGCGAACCGTCGGCGATCTCGTCGACCTTCATCGCCAGATCGATGTTCACCCCGCCGCGGCCGGTTCCCGACAGCGCGATGAGCCGCGGCTCGTCGTAGTCGGTGACGGTCCAGTGGATCACATTGCGGAAGCCCTTGACCTTGATGAGGGAGGAGATGGTGGTGCCCTCGGCGATCGTGTCGGGGACCGGCGAGCGCCACCCGCCGAAGATGGTCATCCACTCGTCGAAGCGCGAGAGGTTGCTGGCGAGCGCCCATGCTGCGCTCGGTTCGAGGTCGGAGTCGATGCCGACGGAGACTGTGGCCACGGAACTACTCCCATCGCGGAAGGTGGTGTGCTCACCGGAGGTGACTTCCCGGTGGCTCGCGTACTCGGGTGATGGCAATCGGGTCGTGACCCCCGAATGTACGCGAAGGTCGGCGCCACAGCGCGATGGCCGGGGGTCTCGTCGGGCTGGTCGATCTACTCGGCGGCCGCCGTCGGCCCTGGTCGGGCGGCGTCGAGGAGGGCCTCGGTCAGGGCCTCCACACAGAGCGTCCGCTGCCACGTGCGGGCGCCGGCGGCGGCCAGATGTGCATCGAGCGCCTCGGTCGTGATCGGTTCCGGCAACCCGTCCCAGCACAGCTGTCGCATCACGTCGGGTGCGAGGAGGTTCTCCACCGGCAGGGTGTGGTCTTCGGCGATCTGTTTGAGCACCGGCCGGACCGCCTGCAGCCGCGCCGCGGCCTCCGGGTTGCGCTGATCCCACCGGCTGACCGGGGGCAGGCCCGGTCCGGTCGACTTCCGCGAGGGCAGCTTGCTGTCGGGGATCTCGCGCGCCCGCTGCAGCGCGGACATCCAGATCCCGGCCTGACGGCGCTGACGCGGGCCGCCGAAGACCGGCAGCTTGGTGAGTTCGGCGATGGACTGAGGGTTCACGGTCGCGGCGTTGACGATGGCCGTGTCGGGCAGGACACGTCCGGGCGCGACATCCCGACGCTGCGCCAGTTCCTCACGCGCGGTCCACAATTCGCGGACCGCGGCGAGCGCGCGGGTGGACTTCACGGTGTGCACGTTCGACGTCTTGCGCCACCGGTCGGTGCGCGGCGGTGCCGGTGGCCGGCCCAGGACGTACGCGAATTCCTCTCGCGCCCAGCCGTCCTTGCCCGCTTCCGCGAGTGCGGCGTCCATGGCGTCGCGCAGTTCGACGAGGACCTCGACGTCGAGCGCGGCGTAGTTCAGCCATTCGTCGGGCAGCGGGCGGCGCGACCAGTCGGCGGCGCCGTGTCCCTTGAGGAGTCCCAGCCCGAGGAACTCCGCCACCATCGCGGCGAGGTTGACCTTGGCCAGGCCCAGGAGGCGTCCGGCCAGCTCGGTGTCGTACAGTTCAACGCACTCGAAACCGAGTTCGCGAAGGCACGGGAGGTCCTGATCGGCCGCGTGCAGCACCCATTCCGGTCCGCGCATCGCGTCGATGACGGGCGCCAGCGCGCCGGGATCACCGATCGGGTCCAGCAGGAAGCTCCCCGATCCGCGTCGTTTGATCTGGATCAGATAGGCGCGTTGCGAGTACCGGTAGCCCGACGCGCGTTCGGTGTCGACGGCGATCGGCCCGTCGCCGGCTGCCAGAGCGGCTGCCGCGTCGGCGAATTCGGTGGCGGTCGCCAGTACCGGGGGCACGCCGTCGGCCGGCCGGAGCAACGGGGTGACCTCCGGCGCGGGGTCCGGCTCGATCGGGTTCTCGGCCGCATCCCCGGGGGCGGAGTCGTTCACGTCGCGCCGAGTTCGGTGACCCCGACCGGCGGGAGACCGGCCGCGGAGGCGAGCACGTCGCAGAACGCCTCGAGGTGGTTGTTCAGGCCGTCCGAGCTCAGGGCGGTCCACGAGGCGCGCACCTCGAGCTGATGTGCGCGCGGAGGTCCGGCGATGTCGCCGTACCGGACCGACGTCGTGGAGGTGACGGTGCCGCCGAGCGCGGTCACCTCGACGCGGTGGGCGGAACCGTCGGGCGTGGCGGTCGCGCCCACCGGGACGCCGAGGGCGTCGCTGAGCCAGCTCCAGGCCACCTCGGGCAGCAGCGGATCCATGGCCAGGGCCGCCTCCACCTCCGCCTGGAGGAACGCGACGAGGCGCATGGTGCCGTTCCACGCGTCCTGTCCGGCGGGATCGAACAGCAGGATGAGGCGCCCGAAGGCGCTTCCCTGCGAATCCGTGGGCACGACGTCGAGGTCCTCGGGCGGGCGCACCTCGGCGCCGACGGCGTAGCTGTACGGCGCCAGGCGCTGCGGCGGGCGGATGGGCCCGACCTCGATCTCGCGGCGCACCCGGGCAGCATGCAGCGACTCCACCGCTGCGCGGAAATCAGCAGGCTCGTCCGGAGCTCCCGAAGAGGTCACCGTTCGACCGTAGGGCTGGGGTGCCCGGCCACGGCGGAGGCGCGCCGAGGACCACCCGTGCGCAGATCGAGGGGCATGGCAGAGTAAGCGGTGATGTCGAACGCAACTGGTACCCGGGTCCATAGGTCGAACCTGCCGCTCGTCGCCGCGGCCACCGGCGCGACCCCGTCACGCCGGCCGGTGTGGTTCATGCGGCAAGCCGGTCGCTCGCTGCCCGAGTACCGGGCCATCCGCGCCGATCACGGCATGCTGGAGTCCTGCTTCGACGCCGAACTGGTCTGCGAGATCACCATGCAGCCCGTCCGCCGGCACGACGTCGACGCGGCGATCCTGTTCTCCGACATCGTGGTGCCGCTCAAGGCCGCCGGCATCGACCTCGACATCGTCGCGGGCACCGGGCCGGTGATCGCCGAGCCGGTGCGCTCGCCCGACGCGGTGTCGCGCATCCCGCGGCTGGAACCGGCAGCGGTCGGCTCGATCGCGCGGGCCATCGAACTACTCCTCGGCGAGCTGGGGGACCAGGTGGCGCTGATCGGCTTCGCCGGAGCGCCGTTCACCCTGGCCTCGTACCTCATCGAGGGCGGCCCGAGCCGCAACTACGAGCGGACCAAGGCGATGATGCACGGCGACCCGGAGACGTGGGCCGAGCTGATGGCGCGTCTCGCCGACATCACCATCGCGTTCCTGCGCGTCCAGCTGGAGGCCGGGGTCGACGCGATCCAGCTCTTCGACTCGTGGGCGGGCATGCTGTCGGCCGCCGACTACCAGCGTTTCGTCGCACCGCACAGCGCCCGTGTCCTGGCCGAGGTCGCCGGGTACGGCGTCCCGCGCATCCACTTCGGCGTCGGCACCGGTGAGCTGCTCGCCCCGATGGCGCATGTCGGTGCCGATGTCATCGGCGTCGACTGGCGTGTGCCGCTCGAGGAGGCCGTGCGCCGGGTGGGTCCGGGTAGGGCAGTGCAGGGCAACCTCGATCCGACACTGCTGTTCGCCGGCCCCGACGTCGTCGACGCCGAGGTCCGCCGGGTGGTCGCCGATGGCGACCGGGCGATCGCCGCCGGGGCGGTCGGGCACATCTTCAACCTCGGACACGGCGTGCTGCCCGGCACCGACCCGGACGTGCTGACCCGGGCCGTCGAAGTCATCCACAGCCTCTGATGTCCCCGCGGGTCCGAATCGCGATCGTCGGCGGCGGGATCTCCGGTCTGACCGCCGCCTACCGCCTTCGTCGTGCGCTCGGGCCCGACGCGCACCTCGACCTGCTCGAGGCCTCCGGACGGGTGGGCGGGGTCCTGCACACCACGACGGTGGGCGGTCGGGCCGTCGACGTCGGGGCCGAGGCGTTCATCGTCCGGCGACCCGAGGCGCTCGAACTCGTCACCGAACTGGGCCTCGCCGACCGGATCGTCTCGCCGACGCCGCGCCGTCCCGCGGTGTGGTCGGGTAAGCGGTTGCATCCGTTGCCCAGTCCGGCGCTGATGGGCATCCCGGCCGGACCGGCCGTCGTCGACGGTCTCGCCGACCCCGAGGACGTCGACCGCATGTCCGGTGAACCCGACCGTTCGATGCGGTGGGAAGCCGGGAACGATACGTCGGTCGGGCAGCTGGTCGCCGACCGGTTCGGGCCCTCGGTGGTGGCGCGCAGCGTCGACCCGATGCTCGGGGGTGTGTACTCCAGTCTCGCCGACGACATCGGGGTCCGCGAGGCGCTACCGGCGCTGGCCACGCGCCTCGACGCGGGCGCGCCGTCGCTCACCGCTGCCGTCGGCGACCTCATCGCCGCGGGGGCCGGGGCCTCGGGGCCGGTCTTCGGCGCCCTCGTGGGCGGATACCAAATCCTCCTTGACGCCCTGCGGACCGCGGCCGGCATCGAACCCGAGATCTCGTGTCCGGTCACCGAAGTCACTCCGTCTGGGGCCGGGTGGGTGCTCGACTTCGGTACGGCTCGTGACCCGCGACCGTACGACGCCGTGCTCCTGGCCGTGCCGGCCTGGCGGGCGGGGGAGCTACTGGGTCGGTCCGCGCCGGACCTGTCTGCGCCGTTGCGCGCGGTCCGGGGCGCCTCGTCGGTGGTGGTGTCGATCGCGCTCGCGCCGGGGACCGAGCTGCCCGATCACTCCGGTGTGCTGGTGGGGACCGGAGAAGGGTTGCGCGCCAAGGCTTTCACGTTCAGCTCGCAGAAGTGGGCGCATATGTCGGATGCGGGCCGGCCGGTCTCGGTGCGGGCGTCGTTCGGACGGTTCGGTGCGGTGGTACCGGATGAGACGGCCGAACCCGGCGTCGACGACCGGCTGCGTCGTGAGGCACTCGAGGACCTCGACGAGGTGTGCCGCGCCGCCGGTGTCGCGCCGGTGTCGTCGCGGGTCGTCGACGCATACGTGCAGCGTTGGGACGACGGATTGCCGGTCTATGCGCCCGGGCACCTCGCGGCGATGTCGCAGGTGCTGGCCGCGCGGCCGTCGCGTCTGGCCTTGGCCGGGTCGTCGTATGCCGGTGTCGGGGTGCCGGCCTGTATCGGCCGGGCCGGCCGCGCGGCGGCCGAACTGCTGGCAGATCTGACGTGACCCGACTCCGCTGACCTGCCTGGTCGCCGGGTGGGCGCCGGTGGCACGATGGCACCCATGAGCCGCTTGGATTACGCAGAACTCAACTCGACGATCCGCTACCTGATGTTCTCGGTGTTCGCGGTCCGCCCAGGTGAACTGGGTGCTGATCGCGATCAGGCCAAATCCGACGCCGCGGACTTCTTCAAGTCCCTCGAGGACACCGGCGTCGTCGTCCGCGGTGTCTACGACGTGTCGGGTCTGCGCGCCGACGCCGACTTCATGATCTGGTGGCACGCCGAGGACGTCGAGCCGATCCAGGCCGCCTACGCGAAGTTCCGTCGCGAGACCGTTCTGGGACGGGCGTGCAACGCGGTGTGGAGCAACGTCGCGCTGCACCGGCCCGCCGAGTTCAACAAGAGCCACATCCCGGCGTTCCTCGCGGGCGAGGACCCCGGCAACTACATCTGCGTGTACCCGTTCGTGCGGTCCTACGAGTGGTACCTGCTGCCCGACGAGGAGCGGCGCAAGATGCTCGCCGACCACGGCAAGGCAGCGCGCGCGTACAAGGACGTCCGCGCCAACACGGTGTCGTCGTTCGCGCTGGGCGACTACGAGTGGCTGCTGGCCTTCGAGGCGCCCGAGCTGCACCGCATCGTCGACCTCATGCGTGATCTGCGCGCCACCGAGGCGCGGATGCACGTCCGCGAGGAGACGCCGTTCTTCACCGGCCCACGGGTCGAGGTGCCGGCGCTGATCGACGCGCTGCCCTGAGCCGAGCCGCTGGAACCGGCCGCTACTCGGCCGGTTCCAGCGTCAGGCTGATGCTGTTGATGCAATACCGGAGATCGGTGGGGGTGTCGTAGCCCTCTCCGGCGAAGACGTGGCCGAGGTGGCTCTTGCAGTTCGCGCAGAGCACCTCGACGCGCCGCATGCCCAGCGAGTTGTCCTCGACCTCGATGATCTTGTCGCCGGCGAGTGGGGAGAAGAACGACGGCCAGCCGCAGTGCGATTCGAACTTCTGCTCGCTACGGAACAGTTCGGTGTTGCAGGCGCGGCACCGGTAGATGCCGACGGTCTTGGTGTCGGTGTATTCACCGGTGAACGGCGCCTCGGTGCCCGCCTGGCGGAGGACACGGTACTCGGCCGGCGTCAGGCGCTGGCGCCACTGCTCATCGGTGAGTTCGGCGAGATTCTCGGCGTCGGTCGACGGGGTGCTGTCGGTCATGTCCTCCACGGTAGCGCGCAGCCGGACCGGCTTTGGCAGCACTATTTCGACAGGCCCACGGTCTCGCTCGTGGAAGTCGCGGTCTCGGTGGCGGGGACGCTCGGCGCGTCGGTCTCCGAACGGACCGGCGGCACCATGCCGGCCACCCCGTCGGACCGCATGTCGAGGTAGCGGAACAGCAGTGAGCAGAACACCGCGATCATCAGGAGTGACCAACCCCAGGTGACCTTGTTGTACTCGACCATCCAGCCGAACGCCGTCCAGCGGTCGGAGTAGAAACCGTCGAAGGTCATGCACCCGTAGACCCCGAGCCAGGCGGGCCAGTTGCGCATCGGCGAGCCGGGCAGGAGCACCGTCATCAGGAGCGGGAACAGGAGCATCGAGTAATAGCCCTGACCGAGCGAACCGACGAGGAAGGTCGTGCACAGCAGGACTCCCGACGATGCCGTGATCCACAGCAACTCGTTGGTCCGGCGGTAGTAGCGGTACAGGAACCACAGCGAGAACGCGGCCATCGCGACGAAGGCGACGCGGAGCAGTAGTACCAGCCAGGGTGCGACGCCGAAGTACGCGCCGTTGCCGGCGATCGAACTGTTGTAGTAGTCGCGTGCCTCGCCGAGGTACGGGACGGTCCGGCTGATGAAGTCGTTCGCGTCGACCGACAGCGGCCAGGCGACGATCGTCAGGACGACCGGAACCACGATGGCGAGCGCGAACACCCGCCACTGCCGGTTGAGCAGCGGCAGCAGCATCAGCGGCGCCAGCACCGGTTTCACCGCGAGGGTGAGGCCCATCGGCACGCCCGCCCACCAGTCGTGCCGGCTGAGCATCAGCATCAGGAAGGCGAGGAGGCCGAGGAGCACGAACGAGTTGAAGTTCGTGAAGATCAGTGTGTGCGAGACGGTTTCGGTGCTGAAGAAGAAGAACAGGACCGTCGGCATGACCCACGAGTTGAACGCGAACCCGAACATGCGGGTGAGCAGGTAGGCGCAGATCAGCAGCGCGATGACGCTCGCCGCGATGAAGGCCCAGCGGGCGCGCTCGTAGTCGATGACGGCGACCGGCGCCATCAGCAGGGTGCCCGACGGCGGGTAGAGGTAGTGCGGGTCGACCGTGGCGTAGTTCTCGCCGTAGACCGGCAGGCCGTTGAGGAAGTTGTAGGCCGCGGCGTACACCGGTTTGAAGTCGTCGGTGCGGTCACCGTTGACCCCGAGGAACACCGAGCGGTGTACGACCATGAGCAGGCTGATCGGCCACAGGACCATCGGGATGATCCGCTGAGCACTCATCGGGGGATAGAGATACCTGTCGAGATTGGCCACCCGCGAACCGTACTACGCGCGCCGCCGAGCTCAGAACCGTGCGGCGTGGTCCGGGGACTCAGGTGGGGCAGCCCCGCTGGGTCGGACCCTGCAGCGGCGCCCGATCGACGTACTCCGCGACGACCTCGGCGGCGCACGCACTGCGTCCCAGGACCGAATACCCCAGGCCGTCCCAGGTGACGGTCACCGGCTCGGCCTCGGCGTTCATGAACAGCGGCACCAGAGCATTGGCTCCCTCGCCACCGTTGATCGGGTCGCGCGTCCCGTTGAGGATCAACGGGTCGGCGGGCAGCGACGTGGGTGGCCGGACCGGATTGCCCGACGCCCAGCCGTTGCACCGGACGAGTGACAGCGCACTGTTCGCGCCGGTGAGGGGGTTCTGCTTGGACCACGCGTCCACCAGACCCGGCACCTCGTTCTGTCCGACCGGGCCGGTCACATCGTTGCAGCGGGACACCAGGGCGCCGTCGGGGAGCCGCAGGGTCGCGGCGCGATCGGCGAGCCGGACCAGCGCTGCGGTCTGGCCGCGGTCGGCAGCTGCGATGGCATCTGCGAGGTCGAGCAACGATTGCGGGCGGTCCGGCGCCAGGGCCAGGGTCGTGGTGATCGCCTCGAGCGCGGCCGTGTCGGAGAGCGACTCGAGGTCGCCCGCCCGTGCCTTGCCCAGCATGCGGGTCATCGTCGCGACCCCGTTGGACCCGAGCGCGCAGCCCGGTAACGCCGAGCACCGCTGTGCGAAGCCCTGGAGCGCCACCTGGACGCCCCGCGCCTGGGACTGTGCGCGATCCCGGGCGTTCGCGCCGAACGGGGTCGGGGTGTCGAGGATGATCCGCCCGGCACGTCCGCCGTACAGGGACGCGTAGGTGAGCACGACGTCGGAACCCTCACCGGTGCCGATGAGCCCCAGATGTTCGACGCCCCAGCGCTGCCGCAGGGACTCGAGGTCCGCGGCGGCGTTCGCGGCCCCGAAACTCAGTTGGTAGGGGGTGAGCGTCTCCGTGCACCCGTCCGAGGCCGATGACGCGGCCGTGGACAGGCGCGAGATCCGCGCGTCCGTCGTCGTGGCGCGGTCGACGAGGCCGTTGTTGGCGATCGTCGTGCGTTCCAGTCGGGTCATGCAGTCGATGTCGCTGCTGAGCGGGATGCCGCGGTGGTCGACCGCGACCACGGGGTGCGAGGAGAGGAACGCCCGGCCCGGGCCGGCGGTCATCACCATCAGCGTCCGCGACGACGGCAGATCGGAACCGGAGGTGAGGACGAGCGGCGCCGCGTCGGGTGGCGTGTCCGCGGTCCGGGCGCGCGTCACCGTGATCGACACGACCTCGCCGTCGGGTTGGTCGCGGTCGATGGGCGAGTCGTATTCGGCACATTCGATCGTCACGCCTTCCGGACGTGGCACCCCGTATCGTTCGCTCGTCTCGGCGGCGCACTCGCTCCACTCGAGATCGGTCATCGGCACCGCGAGCGCGGGGGCGGGGGGAGCGGTCGACGACGACGGTGCCGGTCCCTCCTGACCGCCGCCGCCCGGGATCAGGTCGGGACCACGGTCGGGACCGACGGCACAAGAGGACAGGACGATCGCCGCGATCACGCCGGCGACCACACCCGCGAGAGCCTTCGGGCGGGAGTTCGGTGCTGCGCCGACGGCCGGGGTGTGCGCTCTTGGCATGTCCGCGAGCGTAGTCAACGAATCCGCGAGGACGCTCGAGCCGGGTGTCGGTTGAGTCCCGGACCGGGAGCGGAAAGCTCACCGGGTGGACGGGCGGCCGTCGCGGACCCAGCGGGTGAACACGAACCCGTCGTCATCGGTCATGATCGACGCCGGGTGCAGTGCGCGCAGGACCGCCGCCCCCTCGTCGGTGACCGCGATGCGGCCGGCGATCCCGCCGACGAGGTGCGGGCTCGTGGTCAGACACAGCTCGTCCACGGCATCGGCTGCCACGAGCGAACCGAGCAGACTCGGACCGCCCTCGCAGAGCACCCGGGACCATCCGCGAACACCGCAGTGCTCCAGGATGGCCGCGGTCGACACGGCGTCGTCGCCGCAGTCCACCAGCGTCGCGCCGGCATCGAGCAGAGCCCGCCGGCGATCGGCGGGCGCGTTCGAACAGGTGAGGACGACGGTGTTCTCGTGGGACACGGGCTCGAAGTCGGGCGGTATCGACAGCGACCGGGACACGAGCGCGAGTGCCGGGGCGGGCGCCTGCCCCAGCGATCGCCGGACTGCGGCGAGGGCGTCGTCGGGTGCGGGTTGCCCATATCCCTCGGTGGTCGCCGTGCCCGCACCCACGAGGACGACGTCGGCGAGCCCTCGCAGCACGCGGAACACGGCTTTGTCGCCGGGACCGCCGAGACCGCCGGACTTGCCGTCGACGGTGACCGCACCGTCGATCGACGACACCATGTTCGCCCGCACGAACGGCGCGTCGTCGTCCGGATCCGTGGACGATCGAGGGGGGTACGAGTAGAGCTCGGCCAGCCGGACCAGCTCGTCCTCGGATGTGACCTGGGTCGCTTTCTGCAGGTGGAACATGCGTTCATCATTCCGCGCCTGGCTACTCTCCACACATGGTGGCCCGACTCTGCGATCGCAACCCTGCGACCTCGCCCGACGCACTCATCGACGAGATGGTGCCCCCGTCGACCTTCGACGACGTGAGCTTCGACTCCTACATCCCCGACCCCAACGAGCCGTCGCAGGCCGAGGCGGTGGCCAAGGCGCGCGACTTCGTGGCGCGGGCGTCGAAGGCGCGCTCGGGCAAGAAGGGCCTGTTCTCTCGGAAGGCGCCGGCCCAAGGGGTCGGTCTGTACCTCGACGGCGGCTTCGGCGTCGGCAAGACCCACCTGCTGGCGTCGATCTACCACTCGATGCCCGCACCGAAGTCGTTCGCCACGTTCGTCGAGGTCACACACGTGGTCGGCGCGCTGGGCTTCGTGAACGCCGTCGAGCGGCTCTCGCAGCACACGGTGCTGTGTATCGACGAGTTCGAGCTCGACGACCCGGGCGACACGATGCTCGTCTCCCGGCTGCTGACCGAACTCACCGCCAAGGGCGTGTCGATCGTCGCCACCTCCAACACGCTCCCCGGCCAGCTGGGGGAGGGCCGGTTCGCCGCCCAGGACTTCCTACGGGAGATCCGCAAGCTGTCCTCGGTGTTCGAGACGATCCGCGTCGACGGTCCCGATTATCGTCACCGCGATCTGCCGCCGGCGCCGGAGCCGCGCAGCGAGTCCGAACTGACCGAGATCGCCGAGTCCACCGACGGCGCGACCCTCGACGACTTCGACGCACTGTGCGACCACCTCAGCACCCTTCACCCGTCGAAGTACAAGGACCTCGTCGACGGCGTCTCCCTGGTCTGCATCTCTGGGGTGCACCCGGCCGAGGACCAGTCGGTGGCCCTGCGCCTGGTGGTGCTCGCCGACCGTCTCTACGACGCCCACATCCCGGTGACCGTCTCGGGCGCGAAGCTCGACGAGATCTTCACCGAGGAGATGCTGGCCGGCGGTTATCGCAAGAAGTACCTACGCGCCACCTCGCGCTTGCTGGCTCTCTCGCGGTTCGCGGAGTCGGCGGCCTGATCTCCGTACAAACCCACCTCTTCTCCGTAAACCCACCCGATCCGAGCGCGGTGGGTTTACCG
The DNA here is from genome assembly GCF_042668985.1 of Gordonia sp. NPDC057258. NCBI lineage: Bacteria > Bacillati > Actinomycetota > Actinomycetes > Mycobacteriales > Gordoniaceae > Gordonia > Gordonia sp. NPDC057258. The sequence continues at coordinate 64,558 of NZ_JBHUXZ010000007.1, read as the reverse complement.
AAAAGGGGTGGGTTTGCGGGTGGGCGCGACTGAGCCCGCCGGTTCACAGCCGCTGCGTGAACACGTAGTCGTGCTCGATGCTGTCACCGAGGGTGAAGGTCTTCGCGCCGGCGCGTTCGAAACCCATCTTCGTGTAGAACCGCTGGGCCCGGACGTTGAGCTGGTTCACGCCCAACCACACCAGAGCGCTGCCGTGCGACCGTGCGCGATCGAGCGCGGCACCCATGAGCAGGTGCGACGGAGTCGCGCCCTGCCGCGAATGATGGTCGCGCAGCACATACATCTTCGAGATCTCGCTCACCGGACGCTCGGTCACGACCGCACACACGTCGGGCTGCCTTGGGTCGCCATGCAGCACCAGCGCGTAGCCGAGGATCGGTCCGCCGACACCGTCGCGCGCGACCAGGACATCGGCAGTCGGATCGGCGATATGATCACGAAAGCTGTTCTCCCGCAGGTTGTCGGCGACGAAGTTCTCGATGTCGGCCGGTGCAGCGTGCGGCGGGCACGCGAGCGGGAACGTGACGGCGGCGACCTCGGCTACTCCCGCCGCCGCTGCGGGGTCGGTCACGACCTCCACGGTGACATCGGCGAGGTCGGCGGCACCGGGGTCGGTCACGACAGCGGACGAGCCGGATCGGCGGTCCAGGCGTTCATCGATCCGTCGTAGACCGCGACGTCGTCGCGTCCGAGGCTGTGCAGCGCGAAAGCCGCTGCGGTGGCGGCGATCCCGCCGCCACAGTAGGTGACCGGGCGTACCGACGGATCGAGGGCGCCGACGTCTGCGAACAGTGCGCGCAGCTCCTCGAGCGGCCGGAGTCGCCCCGCGTCGTCGACCAGTTCGGCGAACGGCACGTTGACACTGCCGGGAATGTGGCCGCCCGCGAACGACTCCCGGTCGAGCGCGTTGACCAGCAGGACGGAGGACTCGCCGGTGGCGGCGGCGACCTCGTCGGTGGAGACGATCCGCTGGGGCCGGCGGCGCGGGGTGAACGATGCCGCGGTGGTCGTCACCTCGCCGGTCTCGACCGGGAGGCCGGCCGCGGTCCAGGCGCCGTACCCGCCGTCGAGGACGAGTACGTCGTCGAAGCCCTCGAGTCCGAACTGCCACCACAGTCGCGTGGCCCAGATGCCGTTGGCGGTGTCGTACACGACGACGGTGGAGTCGTCGCCGATGCCGAGGCGGCCGACCGCATCGGCGAAACGCGCGGAGTCTGCTGCGGCGAACGGTGCCTCGCCGTCGGGGTCGCTGAGGTCGGTGATCTGATCGGCGAACACCGCGCCGGGCAGGTGCCCGGCCAGATAGGTCTCCCGACCGGAGGCGACGTGTGCGCCGTCGGCATCGAAGGTCAGATGGACGGTGGCGTCGACGATGCGGAGGTTCTCCTCGCCGAGGCGGGCGGCGAGATCGGTGGCGGAGATGAGGGGCGTCATGACAGCCACGGTAGTCCCGTCAGTCGACGAGGGGTTCGGCGACGAAATCGTCGAGGTCGACACTGCGCGTCCGCGCCCAGTAGTCGACGATCCGCCATGGCAGGACGGCGACGACGCGTCCGTCGGGGTTGCGATACCAGTTGGTCATCGCCGGATGCGTCCACACCATCTGCGCGTGGGCGCGGTCGACGGCGTCGTTGTATTCCTCGGTGACGTCACGTCGGACTTCCAGTACGCCCAGCCGGTTCTCGATCATCGCGCGGAGAGCGTCGCAGACATAGCGCACCTGGTATTCGAGGATGCTGATGAAGCTGCCGCCGTGTCCCAGTGCGGTGTTCGGCCCGGTGAGGATGAACAGGTTGGGGAAGTCGGGTGCGGTGATCCCCAGGTAGGCGTACGCGTCGTGATCACCCCACGCGTCGACGGTGTTCTGCCCGCTGCGTCCGACGATGTCCATGGGGTAGAGGTAGCGGTCGCTGTGGAATCCGGTGGCGAAGACGATGATGTCGAAGTCGTGGGCGGTGCCGGTGCCGTCGACGAGTCCATCGGAGGTGACCCGTTCGACGCCGTGTGGAACCAGCTCGACGTTCGGCCGGCGCAACATGCGAAACCAGCCGTTGTCCAACAGCATCCGCTTGCCGAAGGGCGGGTAGTCGGGAGTCGACAGGTCGATGAGGTCGTCGCGGTCACCCAGTTCGCTGCGCAGGTAGCGCAGGTAGAACTCGCGGTGACCGTGATTGACGGCGTTGATCGACGCGGTCGGCTCGGGCCAGTCCGGGTCGATGCGCAGGGTCGAGTGGACCTTGTCGTTGAAGATCCACGACAGTCGTGCGCGGTACCACTCCCGGTACCCGGGGAGGTTGTCCATCAGCCAGTGCACGTCGTCGCCGACCGGGGCGAAGTAGTCATCGTTCGGCGCGATCCACTGCGGCGAGCGCTGGAAGATCGTCAGCGATCCGACCCGATCGGCGATGGCCGGCCCGATCTGCATCGCGCTGGCACCGGATCCGACGATGGCGACCCGTTTGCCGGTGAGCGCGCCGGGCCCGTCGAGTTCGTCCGGCCATTGTGCGGAATGGAAGATCGGACCGGTGAAGTCGTCCATCCCCAGAAGTTCGGGAAGCTTCGGGCGGTTGAGGAGACCGACTGCGCTGATGAGGATCCGGGCGGTCAGGGTGTCCTGGTGGCCCTCGCGGTTACGGACGTGGACCGTCCAGCGCTGGGTCTCGGCGTCGTAGGCGGCCGAGAGGACCTCGGTGCCGAAGCGGACGCGATCGCGCACCGCGTGCCGGTCGGCGAAGGCCTGTAGGTAGCCCTGCACCTCGTCGCGCTTGCCGAAGTGCGTGGACCACGGGTGGTCGAAGGACGAGATCGAGTACAGGTAGCTCGGCGTGTCCACGCCGGCGCCGGGGTACCGGTTCTCGTACCACGAGCCGCCGACCTCGTCGTTCTTCTCCAGCACGGTGTGCTCGACGCCGGCTCCGGCGAGTTGCGTGGAGATCAGCATGCCGGCCACACCGGCGCCGATGACCAGCGCGTCCATCGACGTGGCGAGATCATCGGGCAACGCCGGCAGATGCATATCCCGGAGGTCGCCACGGACGATCTCGGTCATCATCGGCGCGAATTCCGGGGCCACCTGCTCGCCCGCCGTGAACGACATCAACGATGCGACGAGTGCCTCGTCGGCCGGCTTCCGCGCAGGCCGGCCACGGTCGTACCAGTCCTCGAGGGCGTCGACGACCGCCGCGCGGATCTCCTGCTGGACGTCCTCTCCGAGCCCGCCCGAGGAGTTGTCGTCCATGCCTCGGCTCCGCGTCGGGCGGAATCGATCGGCCATCCACCGGTGGTCACCCGTCATCTCCACGAGGACCGCGAGCAGGGTCGGGATGTTGCCCGCCGCCACGAATGCCCGGATCTCCGCTGTGGTCGGGCGCGTCTCCGGACGCAGCGAAACAGATGTCATAACTAAAACTAACCACTGTTAGTAGTGCGACGTCAACACCGCCTTCAACTCCGTCTGACGGCTCTTGACGACCAAAGCCGGCTGTGCCACTGTGTCCTCAGTCATACTAACAACGGTTAGTGAGCACGGAGGATTGACATGGATCTCAGCGAGGCAATGCGCACGACGGGCACCTGCCGCTACTTCAGCGACCGCCCGGTGGAGGACGAGGTGCTGTACCGGGCGTTCGACGACGCGCGATTCGGCCCGCAGGGCGGCAACCGCCAGCCCGTCCGTTGGGTCGTCGTCCGCGACGAGGTGACCAAGAAGGCTCTCGCCGACCTGTACCTGCCGTTCTGGGAGGGCTACTACGCCGCGGTCGTCGAGGGGTCGAAGAAGGTCGGCGCCATCCCCAAGACCGTGGAGAGCGCCAACTATTTCGCGCACCACCTCGCCGAGGTGCCCGCCCTGATCGTGGTGTGCGCCCAGATGGACGGACTGCACCCGACCGACCACGAACTGGGCAGGCTCAGCGTCGTCGGCGGGGCGTCGATCTATCCGAGCGTCCAGAACCTCACCCTTGCGCTCCGGCAGCAAGGCGTGGCCACTGCGCTGACGACCCTGCTCTGCGCCGCCGAGAACGAGGTGAAGAACCTCCTCGGCATCCCCGAGGGTTATCTCACCGCCGCCCACATCGCCGTCGGCTATCCGCGTGACGACTTCCCCCGCAAGCTGTCCCGGACCCCGGTCGAGGAGATCGCCTTCCTCGACCGCTTCGACAACCGGATGTTCGCGTGAGCGCCCCCGCCGTGAACCCCTCGACGCGCGCCCTGTCTCCCGCTCAGACCTCGATGCTGGGCCGGGCCACCATCGGTGACCAGCTGCGTCGCCTGGCCCGGTCCCAGGGTTCGACCCCGGCGATCGTGGCCTACGACGCGGAAGGCGGACGTACGTCGACGTCGTACGCGGAGCTGAACACGATGGCCAACCGGGTCGCCCATGTGCTGCTCGACCTCGGCGTCGGGCGCGGGGATCGCGTTGCGGTGATGAGTCGTAACCGGGTCGAGACGGTCGCCACCTACTACGGCGCCCTCAAGGTCGGTGCCGCGTATTCCGGCGTCAGTCCCATGTTCCGGGAGGGCGAGGTCGCCCAGCAGCTCCGGCACCTGGAACCGACGGTGCTCGTCGTCGAGCAGCCGCTGTCCGCGTTGGCCGGCCCCATCGCCGACAGTCTCGGCATCTCGGTTCTCGTCGTCGGCGACGACGAGGCGAACTCGTGGAACTCGTTCGACGAGTCCGTCGCGGCGGCTGACGATTCCGAACCCGACTGCGAGGTCGACGAACACGATCTCGCGATGATCGTCTACACCAGCGGCACCGAGTCGACGCCGAAGGGCGTCGAGATCGCCCATCGGTACTACCTCATCTCCACCTCGCCGGCGTACACGTGGGGGCTGCGCTGCCGCAACGACGACGTGTGGCTCTACGTGATGCCGTTCCACACGATCGCCGGGATCGGCTCGCTGACCTCGTTGACGCTGCTGGGCGCCACCCTGGTGCTGCCGGCCGCGGTCGACCCGGCGACGGCGTTGCGGATGATCCGCGACGAGAAGATCTCGGTGCTGGCCCAGACGCCGACCTTCTTCATCGCGCTCGCCAACCACCCGGACTTCGGGGCCGACACCGTCGGTTCGGTGCGCCGCTGCCTGACCTACGGCGGTCAGGTGTCGCCGCACGCGGTCGACGCGTGGGCCGCGGCGACCCCGGAATCGGTCTGGGGTACCTACTGGGGACAGTCCGAACTCACCCAGCTCGGCTCCGTCGGCTGGTTCCGGCGACTCGAGGACGTACCGGACCAGGACCCGACCTGGATCGGGAAGCCGGTCGGGCACCTGGAGGTCCGGGTCGTCGACGCCGACGGCAACGACGCCGAAGAGGGCGAACTGCTCTGCCGCACACCGTCGGTCATGCTCGGCTACCACAAGGACCCCAAGCGCACCGCTCAGGTCTTCGAGGGTGGCTGGGTGCACACCGGTGACATCGTGCGCATCGACGCCGACGGCAACCTGTTCTTCCGCGACCGGCGCAAGGACATGATCAAGACAGGCGGTTTCAACGTCGCGTCACAGGAGGTCGAGCGAGTTCTGCAGGCGCACCCCGACGTCGAGCGTGCCGCCGTCGTCGGGCTGCCCGACCCGTACTGGTCGGAGGCGGTCACCGGATTCGTGGTGCTCCGCGCCGGCGCGGAACACACCGGCGCGGACATCCGTGAGTACTGCCGAACCGACCTGGCATCGTACAAGGTGCCCAAGGAGGTCCACGTGGTCGACGCGTTGCCGACCGACGCCCAGGGCAAACTGCTCAAACGCGAGTTGAGGAAGGCCTATGGAACCGGTCAGGGCTGAGATCGACGCCGACGCTGCCACCGACGAAGACCGGACGCCGCCGGCGCGGCGGCCCCGCCGACGCCGCGACGAGATCGTCGAGGCCGCGGCCCGCTACTTCGCCGATCACGGCTACTCCAACGCGGGGATGCGTGACATCGCCCAGGCGGTCGGTATGCGGGGTGCGAGCCTCTACAACCACTTTCAGTCCAAGGAGGAGATCCTCTACGCCATCGCGCTGCGGATGACCGAGGATCCCCAGCAGGATCTGCTGCTGCTCGACGCCGAGGGCGGTCCCGTCGAACGGCTCACGAACCTGATCGAGGCCCACGTCCGGCGTCTGGCGCGGCACCGGGTGGAACACCTTGTCGCCCTTCGGGAATTGTCGGCGCTGACACCCGAGCACCGACGGGTGGTCACCGACTATCGGAAGTACTACCAGCGTCGAATTCGCGATGTGATCGCCGCCGGCGCCCGACTGGGGCTGTTCGAGGTCCGCGACCCACACCAGTCGGCGATCGCGGTGCTGGACCTGATGAACGGGATCAGCTGGTGGCTGAACGACTCTCACGATGTCGACCAGTTGGTCCGCGATTACGTCGACTTCACGATCGGTGGCGTTCTCCACCATCGTCCGACGTCGTGAGCGGACCACTCGCCGGCGTGCGGGTGGTCGAGATGCCCGGGCTCGGGCCGACCCCGCACGCCTGCATGCTGCTCGCCGATCTCGGCGCCGACGTCATCCGGATCCGGCGGCCCGGCCCGGATCTGCCCGGGCCCGACGGTATCCCGGATGCCGACGCCGGTCTGTACCGGTCGCGACGCACGGTCGACGCCGACGTCAAGGACCCCGACGACGTGGCCCGCATCCGTGAGCTGATCCGGCGCGCCGACATCGTCGTGGAGGGCTTCCGTCCGGGCGTGATGGAACGCCTCGGCCTGGGTCCCGAGATCTGCTCCGACGCACCGCAACTCATCTACGCGCGCATGACCGGGTGGGGTCAGGACGGGGATCGTGCCGCGAGCGCCGGACATGACATCAACTACCTGGCGGTCACCGGCGTGCTCGAGGCGATGGGTCCGGCCGGCGCCCCGCCGGTGCCGCCGCTCTCGCTCGTCGGCGACTTCGGCGGGGGATCGATGCTGCTCGTCGTCGGCGTGCTGGCCGCTCTGCACGACCGCACGCGCACCGGCCGAGGCCAGGTCATCGACGCCGCCATGGTCGACGGTGCCGGACTGCTCGGCGCGCTGCAGTGGTCGTGGAAGGCCGCCGGACGCTGGGGGTCTCGGGACCAGGGCAATCTCCTCGACGGCTCGGCGCCGTTCTACGCGACATATCGGTGCGCCGACGACAAGTTCGTCGCCGTCGGCGCGCTCGAGGAGAAGTTCTGGCGGAACCTGATCGACACCCTCGGCATCGGCGACCTGCCCGACCGGTGGGACCGGGCCTCGTGGCCGGTGATCAGCGCGGCATTGCAAGCCCGCTTCGGGTCGCGTACGCGCGACGAATGGGGGAGTGTGTTCGATGGTGTGGACGCCTGTGTGACACCGGTTCTCGACTTCGACGAAGCCGCGGCAGACCCGGTCGCGGTGCAACGCGGTTCGTTCGTGCGCGTCGACGACGCGATCGCCCCCGCGCCGGCACCGCGGTTCTCCCGGACCGTACTGCCCGCGCCCTCGGGTCCGTCGGCGGCGTCGTTGGGGGAAATCGTCGACGAGTGGTCGGCGGGCAACTGAGACGCCGATGAGCCAACGAAAAACCCCCGGATCGATCCGGGGGTTTTGTCGTGGTGCGCGATACAAGGATTGAACTTGTGACCTCTTCCGTGTCAGGGAAGCGCTCTCCCACTGAGCTAATCGCGCGGGTATGGAATTGTGCAGCGGTGGAGGTGGCGACGGGAATCGAACCCGTGTACACGGCTTTGCAGGCCGTTGCCTCACCACTCGGCCACACCACCAGATGCGAGTCGACTCGCGCCGAGCGGATGACGGGATTCGAACCCGCGACCCTCACCTTGGCAAGGTGATGCGCTACCAGCTGCGCTACATCCGCATGCCCACGAGCGATCTTGTGGATCGTGCTGCTCGCGGTGCGAAGAGAAACTTACGCGATGGTTTCCGAACTATCCAAATCGCCTGGTCAGGGGCGTGGCCGCGAGTGAATCACCAGCGTGTGATTCGCTCCCGTGCCGCATAGGCGGGTTTGTGACGTGGCCCACCGCGGTGATTTGGGACTTCTGCGCAACCCGTGTAATCTTCTGGCTCGTGCGCAGGCGCCCCCGGCACTGACCGAAGGCGCCCGACACGGTCCCGTGGCTCAGTGGAAGAGCGTCCCGTTCACACCGGGAAGGTCGCTGGTTCGATCCCAGCCGGGACCACCAGGTGATAGCGGCTGTCAGGTCATCGGGCCATCACTCGACCTCTCGCCAGCCACGACGCGCCTTCGTTCTTCAACAGCAACCGCACCGCCACCGTCTAAGGTTTGCTCCGTGCCCTGTCGGAGTTGTGCGCGGTGACCATTCCTGATTTCCAATCCCTAATGCGGCCAGTGCTCGCCTTTCTCGCCGACGGGCAGGTCCACAGATCTCGCGATGTTGTCGAGGCCATGGCTGATCAGTTCGGTTTGACCGAGGCTGAGCGCGCCGAGATGTTGCCCAGCGGTGCGGCGAAACGAATCAACAACCGAGTTGGGTGGGCGACGACCTACCTCAGCCAGGCCGGCCTGATCGAACGCCCTGGCCGAGGGCAGATTGTGATCTCACAGCAGGGGCGTGGCGCCTTATACAGCAATCCCGAGCGCATCGACATGAAGGTCTTGGAGGAATACGAGTCGTATCGCGCGTTCAAGATGCGGAAGCGGAAGCGCGAGGATGACTCTCACGAGGACCACGACATCGTCGAACCGACTGTGACTGACGACGATGGGGCGGCGACGCCGAACGACCTCCTGGAGCGTGCGGTCGCACTTAATCGGGCGGCCGTTGAGAGCGAGGTGCTGGCAACGGCACTTAAACTCTCGCCGACCGGGTTTGAGGAGCTGGTCGTGAGGCTCCTGGACCGCATGGGATATGGGCGTGCCGGATCGGTCGAGCGAACGAGCGCGTCGGGTGACGCAGGAGTGGACGGGATCATTAGCCAGGATCCGCTCGGCCTCGATCGCATCTATGTTCAGGCGAAGCGGTACGCCGAGGACCGTGCTGTCGATCGACCGAGGATCCACGAGTTCGCGGGAGCGCTCCTTGGAAAGCAGGGCGACCGTGGCGTGTACTTAACTACATCGAGATTCACCCACGGCGCTCGCGACGAGGCAGAGCGAATCAACGCCCGCATCGAACTCATCGACGGTTCCCGGCTCGCCGAGTTGCTGGTGCAGTACGAGGTCGGCGTTCAGCCCGAGCAGGCTGCGACTCTGTATCGCCTGGACGAGGACTTCTTTGAGTCGATCTGATGATGAACGGGGTGATGAATGCAAGGGCGGGTGTTTCCGCACAAGTGGACATCGGATGTCGAGATCGAGGAGTCGAAACGTCTTGCTGCCGCTGGCGGTGTCGGAAAGAAGCATCACCACGTGCCTCAGGTTTACCTCCGGCGGTGGGCTGACTCCGAAGGTGCGGTCCGAGTCACGAAAGTCTCGACGCGTGACACATATGTCCAGCCCACCAAGGACATCGCCAAGAAATCGAATCTGTACAGGATCTCCGCGTCCGATTTGGAATCTGACTACCCTGAGCTGTGGTTCGAGAAGCACATGTCGAGGATCGAGAGCGACGCCGCCGCATGGCTCGGCGCGTTAGACGAGCTTCCCGATGGGCAAATTCGTGATCGGCAATTGATCGCTAATCTTGGTGTGTTCGTGGCGCTGCAGGAGCAGCGGACACTCAAACATCACGCGCAGAATTTGCGGATTGAAGACGCGTTGAATCGGTTTGGTCGCGCTGAGACGGTCAGTCGAGTGCTGCCCTGGCTTGCTCCGTTGTATGGGATTCCTTACTCGGCGGAGCGCCACGACGAGCTGTTGGACGAGATTCTGAATGTTCAGTTGCTCAGTAGCGAGCGGAAGCCCCGGGCTTTGGAAAGTGCCATAGGCGTCTGGCGGTCGCAGGCTATTCCGCACCTCGTGGCGGCGCGAAGTTGGTGGCTTGTGTCGAGTGCGGGTCCATTGGTCACATGTGATGAGCCCACCATCTGGTTGGGAGGTCCGGCTCGTGGCCGGTGGGAGCCCCCTGCCTGGGCGCGTTCCTCGCACATGGTGTTTCCGCTCGGTCCGCATCGACTACTGGTACTGGCAGCGCGCAAGTTTCATCCATTGCCGCCGCCGTTTGAACTAAGTGCCAGTGAGGCTCGGCAGATCAACTTCGAGATCGTGGCTGCCTCTCACGAGTTCGGTTACGAGACCCCGGGCACTAGCGCTGCAGCGGCGTTTGAAGTGCCGCCGTGGCCGCCTCATAGCCCGGATAGTGCCCCGACATTTATGGAGGCAGTCCTAGAGCCGTCGCGATGGGCGCAGGGCGAAGGTCCTCCGTGGGCTGTCCGCCGCTGGTACGGGTAGCGGCTTGTCGGCACTGAGGACGTAAACGCGTTGCTTGCATGTCAATCGGAACTCAGCCGGTATTCGTCGTCGTACCAGCGAATGAACCGCTCAACGGAGCCCCAACCTTCCGCTACGCGGTCGTGAAGTGCACGCTGGTCGTGGCCGGGAACCCAGCGGCGGCCAGGTGGCAATTCACTGCCACACCCGCACATACAGCCAAGGTTGGAGTTGTCGTCCGGCAGATACCGGACAGGATTGCGGAATGGCTCGATCGCGGTGTCGATGAGACGGTCGTAATCAGGGTGCCCCCTGCGCAGAACGTGTCCGACAACGGCCTGCTTGACGCCTCCTGAGCGAAGCGGAACGTCTTCGATGTGATCGATCTCGGCAACGATACGAATGACGTGCCCGACGCTCATCGTGGCGATCCGCTCTCGATGACCGCGTGGCCCAATCTTGTACACGCCGCGGTTCTGATTGAAGTTCACGCTGTCGCTTGCGTGTGGGTCGAACCCGGCCCAGTTGCGATTCCAATCCGACGGATCCTCGCCGACTGATGTCCCGGGTCCGACCAAGAACTTCTCACGCAGATTGAGATTCAGCATGCGCCTGCCTTCCCAAGGAGTGATGCAGACAATACGTTACAGCAGGACGTAAGGGCAAGGCAATATCTTTAGATTAAAGTCGCTTCCTAGGATCAATCTTTAACCATCGAGCTACTGCGATCCTGATGACAGCCTCAGCCCGCGTACGAGCAGGACTCGTGCTTACGTGACCCAGGACCTCTGTCCTCGCACGCGTGTCGCTACTAGGACTTCTGAAGACGTTGATGGCGAAGAACGCCGTCGCCGGTTTGCGATGGCAGTGGTAATCGCCACGCCGACGTCCCGTGGGTGCGGCGCGACGATCGGACGCTTTCAGTGCGGACTGCACCCATGAACGAACACGGGCCGGTATGGCTGTCCCGCAACCGCATCGACGTCGGCGAGAGCCCGGGCCAGCACGACGACCGCGGCGTCCGCGGACCGCTGCAGCGGCGCGGCGAGGAGGCCGTAACCGTGCCGCATCGTCACCGTGGCGACGATGCGCGCCTGCCAGCCCGGCGCGTCGGCCGGCGGTGACTGGATGCCGTCGAGAACGCGGCAGGTCGAACGCTGCGCGAGCTCCTCACCGTCGTTCCCGGTCGAGAGATCGATGAGTACGTCGACCACTCGCCGCTGGTCGGGTCGTAGCGCAGAGTCGTCGGGGAGTGGCCAGGGGTTGAGCCGCGGGCGCACGACCTCGGACGGGGTCTCGAGTGCGATGTGGATCGGTGGAACCGGACCGTCGGCGGTGCTCGACGAGGTGTCGCGCGTCATCGCGACCGGCTCGATGCCTTCCCCGACGCATGCGACGGTCAGCGTTGATGATGCCGCGATGACCAGTACGACTCCGAGGGTTGCTCGTAGTGATGACATGGTGTCGTCCCCCAGGTGATCTCGTCACCCACCGAGGTCAACGGTAGTCCGGCACGGACCGTCGCGATCCAGCTGTCCACCGAACAACCGACCAGGCGCCACGGCGTTGCGCGTGATGCAGCTCACATACAGGGCGTACGCTCGCCGCGTGGCCGCGAAGACTGCCGTCGATCTGCCGGAGTCGTCTCGTCCTGTGCCCGCACGGATCCCGACGGCGGCGATCGTCGTGGCGGCCGTCGTCGCGGTCGGGGTGATCGCCTGGCACGTCGCGGCGTTCCCCATCGCCAACCCGTTCTACGGACTCTTCGAGAACGCCACCGATGCCCGCGTCTACCGCGCGGGCGCGGCCACCGTGCTCGACGCGGGTCCGCTGTACGACGCACCCGTCCTGTGGCGTCTGCACTTCACCTATCCGCCGTTCGCCGCGGTCGTGTTCGTCCCGCTGGCTCTGCTCACCGAGGCCGTCGCCAACATCGTCTGGTGGACAATCGGTTTCGCCGCGCTCATCGGCGTGATCGGGATGTGCCTTCGGAGCCTGCGCTACCGGCCGGACGGTCGCCTGATCACGTTCGCCGCCTTGCTCGCGATCTCGTCGACCGCCCTCGAACCCATCCGAACCACCATCTGGCTCGGACAGGTCAACCTCCTGGTGATGACCCTGATCCTCGTCGACCTGGTGTTCCTCTCGACGACATCGCGGTGGCGCGGAGTCGCCATCGGCATCGCCGCCGGGATCAAACTGACACCGCTGTTCGCCGTCGTCTACCTGTTGGTGACCCGCCAGTGGCGCGCGGCAGCCACGGCGCTGGCGACGTTCGCGGCGACCGTGATGATCGGATTCCTCGCCGTCCCCGCCGACTCGTGGGCCTACTGGACCCGCCACCTCACGGACACCGAACGCATCGGCCGGGCCGACTCGCCGGCCAACCAGTCGGTGCGCGGATTCGTGTCACAGATGCTGTCCCACTTCGACATCGGGCGGTTCGCCGAGCCCGCACCCGGCGGGCCCGTCTTCGTCGCGCCGACGTGGCTGTGGCTCCCGCTCGCGCTGGTCGTCGCCGCGCTCGGACTGCTCGCCGCGGTGGTCGCCGACCGCGATGCGCGCAACGTCCTCGCGGCGACGATTGTCGGCATGACCATGTGTGCGGTCTCGCCCTTCGCGTGGGGACACCACTGGGTCTGGTGCGTGCCGCTGTTCGTCGTCGCGCTGGATCTGGCGGTGCGGCGGGGGAGCGCGGCTCGCACGTGGTGGTACTGGCTCGCGCCGGCCGGCGTGGCTGCGCTGACGTTCACCTGGTGGCGGCACTGGTGGGACAGCGGGCCGTACCTCACCTCCGACCATGCGATCGCGTTGGGGCTTTTCATGATGCCGCGAAACGGTGACGACTCCGTCGTGGGCGATCTGCTCGTCGTGCTGTATTCGGGCTGCTATCCGCTGCTTCTCGCGGTCACCGTGTCCGCGACTCTGATCGACGGCGCGCGGCGGAGGCGACGGCGCCGCTCGACCACCCTGCCGAGGCCGGAGGCCCACACCTGCATCGCGTAGCCTGGACGTCACTTTCCAGGCCGAGACGAACACCGGGCCGAAGTGCGCAGCGGGCCGAATGAACGAGGTGGGACACGATGCCGACACCGGGGGCGAGCGAGTCGGGAGTGAACGAGACGTCCACACCGAGCGGCGCGCGGACGTCGGCCGACGCGGACCGCGGGTCTCTCCGGCATCGCCTGCGCGTCCGCGCACGCCATCGTCGCTACGTCGTGCGCAGCAACCCGAAGTGGCACGGCATGTACCGCATCGCGGTCGGGACCATCGGCACGATCGTCCTGCTGTGCGGCATCGTCGCGATCCCGTACCCGGGCCCGGGCTGGCTCATCGTGTTCCTCGGACTGGGCATCCTGGCGTCCGAGTTCGACTGGGCGCACCGGTTGCTGAAGTTCGCGCGGGCGAAGTACGACGCCTGGATGGACTGGATGAGTCATCAGCACTGGTCGGTGCAGGCGATCTTCTGGCTCGGCACCTGCGCGATCGTCATCGCGACCCTGTGGGTTCTGGGCGCCCTGAACACCGTCGCCGGTTGGGTGGGCCTCGACTACAGCTGGCTGGCGAGTCCGATCTTCGGCTGATCTCCGACGCCGCAAGGTAGGGGTGCACTCCACGACGACCCGTCGCGGATACCATCAGAGTCGCAAACGTCCGACCCGGACGCGTCTTCGCGTGTCCGCCCCAACCCGAGGAGCGCCCCCGTGCCCGACGACGTCCAGGTGACCAGCCCCGCCACGATCCGTGTGCCGGCTGGGACGACCGCGGGCACCGCACTGCGCGAGGCCGAGCTGCCCAACAAGGGCCCGGAGGCCATCGTCGTCGTCCGTGACGCGGGCGGGGACCTCCGCGACCTGTCGTGGGCACCCGACGCCGACACCGATGTCGAACCGGTCGCCGCGAACACCGAGGCCGGCCGCAGCGTGATCCGGCACTCCACCGCACACGTTCTCGCGCAGGCGGTCCAGGAGCTGTTCCCCGAGGCCAAGCTCGGGATCGGCCCGCCGATCAAGGACGGCTTCTACTACGACTTCGACGTCGCCGAACCCTTCACCCCCGAGGACATCACCGCCCTCGAGAAGAAGATGAAGCAGATCATCAAGTCGGGTCAGCGGTTCTCGCGGCGGGTGTACGAGTCGAAGGACGAGGCCCGCGCCGAACTGGCCGGCGAGCCGTTCAAACTCGAACTCATCGACGACAAGGGCGCGGCCGACGACGCCGAGGTGATGGAGGTCGGCGGCGGGGAACTGTCGGTCTACGACAACCTCAATCCGCGCACCGGAGAACGCATCTGGTGCGACCTGTGCCGCGGACCGCACGTCCCGACCACCAAGTACATCGCGGCCTTCAAGCTGACCCGCAGCTCGGCGGCGTACTGGCGCGGCGATCAGGCCAACGCCGGTCTGCAGCGCGTCTACGGCACCGCGTGGGAATCGTCGGAGGCGCTGGACGCACACCTGGAGATGCTCGCGGAGGCCGAGAAGCGCGATCACCGCAAGCTCGGCGCCGAACTCGACCTGTTCAGCTTCCCCGACGAGCTCGGCTCGGGACTCCCGGTCTTCCACCCGAAGGGCGGCATCATCAAGCGCGAGATGGAGGACTACGTCCGCGCGAAGCACATCGAGAACGGCTTCCAGTACGTCGGCACCCCGCACATCTCGAAGGAACATCTGTTCCACCTGTCGGGCCATCTGCCGTATTACGCCGACGGCATGTTCCCGCCGATCCACGTCGACGAGGAACGCAACGAGGCAGGGGAGATCACCCGCCAGGGGCAGGACTACTACCTCAAGGCAATGAACTGCCCGATGCACAATCTGATCTTCCGGTCGCGCGGACGGTCGTACCGTGAACTGCCGCTGCGGCTCTTCGAGTTCGGTCACGTCTACCGCTACGAGAAGTCGGGCGTCGTGCACGGTCTGACCCGCGTCCGCGGGTTCGCCCAGGACGATTCGCACAGCTATGTGACGCCGGAACAGGCCAAGGACGAGATCAAGCATCTGCTCGACTTCATCCTCGGGTTGCTGCGCGACTTCGGCCTCGACGAGTTCTACCTCGAGCTGTCCACCCGTGACGACTCGCCGAAGTTCATCGGTTCCGCGGAGCAGTGGGCCGCCGCGACCGCCATCCTCGAAGAGGTGTGCGTCGAATCAGGTCTCGACCTCGTGCCCGACCCGGGTGGTGCCGCCTACTACGGACCGAAGGTCTCGGTTCAGGCGAAGGACGCGATCGGGCGTACCTGGCAGATGTCGACCATCCAGTACGACTTCAACCAGCCGGCCGGATTCGACCTCGAGTACACCGCCGCCGACGGCACCAAGCAGCAGCCGGTGATGATCCACTCGGCGAAGTTCGGCTCCATCGAGCGGTTCTTCGGCGTGCTCACCGAGCACTACGCGGGCGCGTTCCCGGCGTGGCTCGCACCGGTCCAGGTGGTCGGCATCCCGGTCGCGGAGGCGTTCGAGGAGCATCTGTACGACGTGGCAGCCGACCTTCTCGCCGCCGGTGTCCGCGCCGAGGTCGACGCCTCCGACGACCGCATGCAGAAGAAGATCCGCAACCACACCACCGGCAAGGTGCCGTTCATGCTGCTCGCCGGCGAACGCGACGTCGAGGCCGGGGCGGTGAGCTTCCGGTTCCGCGACGGCACGCAGGTCAACGGCGTGCCGGTCGCCGATGCGGTGTCGGTGATCGTCGGGTGGGTCCGGAGCAGGCGCAACGAGTCGCCCACCAAGGAGTTGGTGGAGGCCGCGCTCGGCGAGGTGGAGACGGTCGTGGTGGCGGGAGCGCTCGATGAGTGACGCCGCGTTCGGTGAGGCGCCCGGCGAGATCCGGGACGAGGGTGTCGGTGTGGCGGATCGCCTGCAACGGCTGTGGAGTCCCCACCGGATGACCTACATCGCCGACCCGCAACCGGCCGAGAAGACGGGGCACCCGTTCCTCGACATCCCGACCATGAGCGATGAGGACGGTCTCATCGTGGCGCGTGGTGACACCGTCTACGCGGTGCTGAACCTGTACCCCTACAACCCGGGGCACACCATGGTGGTGCCGTACCGGCAGGTCGCCGACCTCGAGGATCTGACCGCCGCGGAGTCCGCGGAACTGATGGCGTTCACGCAGCGGATGATCCGCACGATCAAGGCGGTGTCGAACCCCAACGCGTTCAACGTGGGTCTGAATCTCGGCTACGCGGCGGGCGGTTCGTTGTCCGAGCACCTCCACCAGCACATCGTGCCGCGATGGATGGGCGACGCGAATTTCATCACCATCGTCGGCGAGACGAAGGTCATGCCGCAGTTGCTCCGGGACACTCGCGGACTGCTGGCCACCGCCTGGCAACGGCTGGACGACTGACCCCGCGGTGAGCGATCGGGTGCCGGTGCGATCAGGTGAGGCGATGTCAGACGAGAGCGATCGGGAAGCGCTGAGCCACGACGCGGCGCGAGATGGGGGAGGAACTCGGCGATGCTGAGCATTCTGGGTCGGGCATCGGTCTCGAAGGTGACCCTCCCGATGGGTCGGGCGCTCCTGCGGACCGGGCTGACGCCGGACTCGGTGACGGTGATCGGCACGCTGGCCGGCGTCGCAGCCGCCCTCACGCTGTTCCCGATGGGGGAGCTGTTCTGGGGCACGCTGGTCATCTGGCTGTTCGTGATGTTCGACATGCTCGACGGCGCGATGGCCCGTGCCCGGGGCGGCGGCACGCGATTCGGCGCGGTTCTCGACGCGACCTGTGACCGCGTCGCCGACGGCGCCATCTTCGCCGGCCTCGCCTGGTGGTGCGCGGTCACCGAACCCCACGATCTGCTCCTCGTCGCGACCCTCATCTGTCTGGTGACCTCCCAGGTCATCTCTTATGCCAAGGCCCGCGCGGAGGCGAGCGGCCTGTACGGCGACGGCGGTCTCATCGAGCGGCCCGACCGGCTGATCATCGTGCTCGTCGGCGCCGGTCTCACGGGTCTCGGCCTGTGGTGGGCCATCCACGTCGCGATGTGGTTCCTCGCGGTCGCCAGTGTCATCACCGTCGGGCAGCGGATGTGGTCGATCGCGCAGTCGCCGGGTGCGCGGGACCTCATCCCCATCGCCTCGGAACCCGCAGACACCGAGCCCGCAGAAGCCGAGAACGGCGATGCCGAACCCTCGTCCGGCTCGGACGGTCAGACCCCGCCCGCGGGACAGCGATGACCGATCTCGGCGCGATGGCCGCCGATCTCGGGTACCGGGCCGGCTGGGCCGCCGTCCGCTGGGCGCCGGAACGGGCGGCGCGGGGTCTGTTCGACCGTGCCGGCAGCTACGCGGGTCGTCGTGGCGGTGGCCCGGACCAGTTGCGCCGCAACCTGGCCCGTGTCCTGGGCGTGGAACCCGCGCAGGTGCCCGACGACCTCGTCGCCGACGCCATGAGGTCGTACGCCCGGTACTGGTGCGAGGCGTTCCGCCTGCCGACCCAGGATCGTGCGACCGTCACGTCCACCGTCGCGCTCCCCGACGAGGACCGGGCCCGACTGGACGCCGCGCTGGCCAGGGGTAAGGGAGTCATCCTGGCTCTGCCGCACACCGGCAACTGGGACATGGCCGGTGTCTGGCTGGTCCACCACTACGGCAGGTTCGCGACGGTCGCCGAACGCCTGAAGCCGGAGTCACTGTTCAACCGGTTCGTCGCCTACCGGGAATCACTGGGCTTCGAGATCTTCCCGTTGAGCGGCGGCGAGCAACCCCCGTTCGGGCAGCTGGCCGACCGGCTCCGCGCCGGCGGCATCGTGTGCCTGCTCGGCGAACGCGACATCGCCCGGCACGGGGTGCCGGTGACCTTCTTCGGCGAACGAACCCGCATGCCGGCGGGGTCCGCACGGCTGGCGATGGAGACCGGTGCCGCGCTGATGCCCGTCCATCATTGGTTCGAGGAGGCGCCGCGTTCGATGATGTGCTGCGGGGAGCAGATCGACGTCTCCGGTGGGATCGAAGCCGCCACTCAGGCCCTCGCCGACGCCTTCGCGGTCAACATCGCCGCGCATCCGGCGGACTGGCACATGCTGCAGCCGCTCTGGGAGAACGACTGGACGGACCGTCAGCGCGGTCGCGTCGAGCAGGACGGGACGCCGACATGACGACGACCAGGGGAGTGCCATGCGAATCGGAATGATCTGCCCTTACTCCTTCGACGTGCCCGGGGGTGTGCAGGCCCACGTCACCGAACTCGCCGACGTCTTCCTCGACCGGGGCCACGAGGTCAGCGTGCTCGCCCCGGCCGGCCGCGACACCGAACTGCCGGACTACGTCGTCCGGGCGGGGCCCGCGCTGGCGATCCCGTACAACGGCTCGGTCTCCCGGGTGAACTTCAGTCCCAAGGGCTACCTGCGACTGCGCCGGTGGGTCGCCGAGAACGGCTTCGACGTCCTGCACGTCCACGAACCGAATTCGCCGAGCATCTCGATGCTGTCGTTGATGGTGGCCTCCGGTCCCATCGTCACCACTTTCCACACCGCCACCTCGAAATCGTTGTGGCTGAGCGTGTTCCAGGGGATCCTGCGGCCGTACCACGAACGGATCGCGGGCAAGATCGCCGTCTCCGAGCTCGCGCGTCGCTGGCAGATGGAGTCACTCGGCTCCGATGCCGTCGAGATCCCGAACGGCATCAACGTCGCGTCCTTCGCCGACGCCGAGCCCCTCGACGGGTATCCGCACCCGGGTGGCACGATCCTGTTCCTCGGTCGTTTCGACGAACCGCGCAAGGGCATCGACGTGCTCATGCGTGCACTGCCCGCGGTCGTGGAGAGGTTCCCGTACGTGCGGGTCCTGGTCGTCGGCGGCGGCAACCAGGCGGCGCTGCGGCGGCGGGCGGGTCCACTCGCCGAACACCTGGTGTTTCTGGGGCAGGTCGACGACGCGACCAAGGCGCGGGCGCTGGCCTCCGCCGACGTCTACTGCGCGCCCAACCTCGGCGGCGAGAGCTTCGGCATCGTCCTGGTCGAGGCGATGGCGGCCGGGGCGGCGGTGATCGCCAGCTCCCTGAACGCCTTCCGGCGGGTGCTCGACGACGGCCGGGCCGGGCGACTCGTCGAGACGGGGTCCCCCGATCAACTCGCCGCCGGCCTCGTCGAACTCCTCGCCGACCCGGAGGCGCGCGCCGATCTCGTCGCCGCCGGACGGATTCGGGCCGACAAGTACGACTGGTCGCGGGTGGCCGATCAGATCCTCCGGGTCTACGACACCGTCACGGTGGGAGCCGGTCCGGTCGTGGTGTCGGACTGATGGCCACCTGGATCGTCCTCGGCGTGGTGGCCGTGCTGCTCGTGGCGGGATGGGCCTACCACACGGCCAACCGCCTCGACCGCCTCAACGTCCGTGTCGATCTCGCCCGCCAGGCGCTCGAATCGAACCTCGACCGGCGCGCGGTGGTCGTGCGTGCCGTGTCGGCGGAGATGATCGCCGGCGACGGCGCCACGAACTCCCGCACGTCCGTCGACGACGGCGTCGCCGCTCAGGCGCGCGAGCTCGCCACGCTGGCCGATCGCGCCGAGCGGGCCGCGCCGACGGCACGTGAGGACGCCGAGAACGCGCTGTCGGCCGCACTGGCGCGCACCGACCCGAATCGTCGGTCCGCGGCCCTCGTCGTCGAACTCGCCGACGCCGAGACGCGGGTAATGATGGCGCGTCGGTTCTACAACGACGCCGTGCGGGACACCAGGGCCCTCGCGCAACGCCGGCCCGTTCGATGGCTGCGGCTCGGCGGCCACGCGGCACCCCCGGAGTACTTCGAGATCATCGAGCGCGTCACCCCAGGCCAGGCGGACTGATCCCTCGTCAGGGGCCATCGGCCCCTCACCTAGACTGGTGGGCATACCGCCGCCGCGAACGCGGCAGGTCGGGACTGCGACACGAGGAGATCTTCAGTGAGTCACAACGGCACGACCGTTCCCGAGGTCGGCCAGGGCACGGCCCGGGTCAAGCGCGGCATGGCGGAGATGCTCAAGGGCGGCGTGATCATGGACGTCGTGACCCCCGAGCAGGCGAAGATCGCCGAGGATGCCGGCGCGGTGGCCGTCATGGCTCTGGAGCGGGTGCCCGCCGACATCCGTGCCCAGGGCGGGGTGTCGCGGATGAGCGATCCCGACATGATCGACGGCATCATCGCCGCCGTCTCGATCCCGGTGATGGCCAAGGCCCGCATCGGTCATTTCGTCGAGGCGCAGATCCTGCAGAGCCTCGGCGTGGACTACGTCGACGAATCCGAGGTCCTGACCCCGGCCGACTACAGCAACCACATCGACAAGTGGGCCTTCACGGTGCCGTTCGTGTGCGGTGCGACCAATCTCGGTGAGGCCCTGCGCCGGATCACCGAGGGGGCGGCCATGATCCGCTCGAAGGGCGAGGCCGGCACCGGCGACGTGTCGAACGCGACGACCCACATGCGCAAGATCCGCGACGAGATCCGGCGTCTGACCTCGTTGCCGAAGGACGAACTGTACGTCGCGGCAAAGGAGTTGCAGGCTCCCTACGAGCTCGTGGTCGAGGTGGCCGAGGCCGGCAAGCTGCCGGTCACCCTGTTCACCGCCGGCGGGATCGCCACCCCGGCCGACGCCGCGATGATGATGCAGCTCGGCGCCGAGGGCGTGTTCGTCGGATCGGGGATCTTCAAGTCGGGCAACCCGGCACAGCGGGCCGCGGCGATCGTGCAGGCGACCACGTTCCACGACGATCCCGACGTGCTGGCGAAGGTCTCGCGCGGCCTTGGTGAGGCGATGGTCGGCATCAACGTCGACGACATCCCGCAGCCGCACCGCCTCGCCGAGCGCGGCTGGTGACCGCTTCGTCCGGATCGTAGGTGGTCAGACCGACCGCCTCCCGCCGCGGGGCCCCTTCTCAACACGCCGGAGACCGAACAGTCGACATGCGTGGCGGGTCAGGGGCTTCGCGGCGGTAGTATCTGCTGATCATGGATGCGGCGACCATCGTTCGAGACGCTTCGGTCTCGGGCACACACATCGTGGGTGAATTGCGGCTCGAGTGGTCCGCGGCGTGCAATGTGGGACGAGTCCGGGAGACGAACGAGGACGCGGCACTCGCGCTGCCGGGGATGTACCTGCTCGCCGACGGCATGGGCGGGCACGACAGCGGCGAACTGGCCAGCGAGGCCGCACTGCTCACCTTGTCGGAGGCCACCAGCGCGGGTGAACTCAAGGCGACCCAACTGCAACTCGACGATCTGTTGCTCGCCGCCCAGCGGCGCATCGGCGAGATCGACACCGAGACCGAGCGACGCGCGGGTACCACCGCCACCGGCATCGTGCTCGTCACCCACGAGCAGAGCCCGCACTGGCTGGTGCTCAACATCGGCGACTCGCGGACCTATCGCTTCCAGAACGGGTCGCTCAACCAGCTCACCACCGACCACTCGCAGGTCCAGGAATTCATCGACGCCGGATTCCTCACGCCCGAGCAGGCCCGAACCGACCCGCGCCGCAACGTGATCACGCGTGCGCTCGGCGCGGGCATGGTCGACCCGGTCGCCGACTACTCGAGTACGCCGGCATTCCCGGGGGATGTGCTGCTGCTGTGTACCGACGGACTCACCGGGGAGCTGCCCGACGAGGAGATCGGTGACATCCTGCGCAATGCGGAGGACTCCCGGCAGGCGGCCGAGCGGCTCGTCGACGCCGCGCTGGCGCTCGGCGCGCACGACAACGTCACCGTCATCGTCGTGAGTGTCCACGAATCGGTGCCGACCCTCACGATGCCCGCGCTCGACGACTCGGCGCAGGGAGAGGCCGCCGGAGCTGCTCCGGCCCCCGACCCGAGCTGATCGGAGGACTGATGACCACGGGTCAGGACCGGGCCGAGACATCCCCCGCAGAGTCCGGCGACGCCGCGCTGGACGCCGGGGCGACCTACGTCGAATACTGCGGCGAGCGCATCGCGCTCGACGCAGACCGACGGTTCTTCATCGGCCGCGAAGCGGATCTGTCCATCGACGACAACCCCTATCTTCATCGCCGATTCCTGGTGATACACAACGAGAACGGGCTCTGGTGGCTCACCAATCTCGGCACGCACCTGTCGGCGAGCGTCTCGGCGGGCGACGTCGGGTTCTCGGCGACCCTGGGCCCCGGTGCGCGCATGCCGCTCGTCTTCGGTGAGACGACCATCGTGTTCACCGCCGGCCCGACGACCTACGAGCTGAGCCTGTTCGCCCGCGCACCGCAGGTGAAATCGGTGACGCGTCCGGAATACAGCGGCGGGCACACGACGCAAGGCGTGCCGACGCTCACGGAGAGTCAGAAGCTGCTGATCATCGTGCTGGCCGAGGAGATCTTGCGGCGTGAGGGGACCGGGTCGAGTGCCATCCCGTCGTCGGCGCAGGCGGCGCGCCGGCTGGGCTGGCCGCTGACCAAGTTCAATCGCAAGCTCGACAACGTCTGCGACAAACTCGATCAACTCGGGGTGAGCGGAATGCGCGGCGGGGGCGGGAAACTCGCGAGCAACCGCCGGACCAAACTGGTGGAGTACGCGGTGTCGTCACGCATCGTCACGCGAGAAGATCTCCCCCTCATCGACGCCGAGGCGGCCCGAAACGCGGCCGACTGAGTCAGCCGCCGCGTTTGCACGTCGCTGACCTGCTGTTTCACCGTGGGTAGTTCTCCCCACGGGTAGGGGAGTTCTCCCCATCGACCACCCGGGCCGCAGCCCATAATCTTCATCTCATCGCCGGGAGAACCCGGAAGACCACCGGTTGAATGAGTGAAGAGGAAGCACACATGACTGCGATCGCCCATCAGGCCCCCCAGCACCTGCGCTCGGTCAGCGCTCGTCGTGACGCGGAGGCCATCGCCCGCCGGAAGGAAGCCCTGGCGCGTCTGGCGGCTCGCCGGATGCCGTTGCCCGGCCACCAGATCCAGACACCGCGCGCGGGTCAGCCGCTCGGCCTGGGCCATCGTCCGGGACACCCCCACCTGCACCGTGCGGTCGCCGTTCCCGCGCTCGCCGAGTTCCCCGAGGTCGCGGAGGCCACGGCCGACCGCGCCAAGCCGAATCTCACCTCGCGCGAGGTCGAGGTCCTGCGCACCTGGATGCTCGTCGACTCCAAACCCGCTGTGGCCCAGCAGCTCTACATCTCGCTCGGTACGGTGAACACCCACCTCACCCGGATCCGGGCCAAGTACGCCGAGATCGGCCGTCCGGCCCCGACGAAGGCATCGCTGGTCGCCAGGGCCATCCAGGACGGGATCATGACCCTCGACGAACTCTGATCGCCGGCCGCGCTTCGGCGGGCAGGGGAGTGCCCACCGGCGCCGTGCGCGATACTGGTCTGCGTGGCAGCCATCGAGGACATACTCCAGGTCGAACAGATCGAGACCGACATCTACCGCGGCGGTGCGTTCCCGAGTCACCTTCAGCGCACCTTCGGCGGCCAGGTCGCCGGCCAGGCCCTGATGTCGGCGACCCGCACGGTGTCCGACGAGTTCGACGTTCATTCCCTCCACGGTTATTTCCTGCGTCCCGGTGACCCGGATCGTCCGGCGGTGTTCCTCGTCGACCGCATCCGCGACGGACGGTCGTTCGTCACCCGGCGGGTGACCGGCATCCAGAACGGCGAGGCGATCTTCACCATGTCTGCGTCGTTCCATGTACGGACCGACCAGGGCTACGAGCACCAGGACCGGATGCCGCCGGCGCCGCAACCGGACGAGCTCACCGACCGCCTCGACGAGCTGGCCGAGGAAGAGCGCGCGGTGTTCAAGGAGTGGCGCAACTTCGATCTGCGCATCGTGCCCCCGGAGATGATGGTCACCTCGTCGTATTTCGCTGCGCAACAACGAGTCTGGTTCCGCTACCGCCATCGGCTGCCCGACGACACCGTCTTCCATGTCGGCACCCTCGCCTACATGAGCGACATGACCTTGCTCGGCTCCTCGCGCGTGCCCCATCCGGAGTCCAACCCGCAGGTCGCCTCCCTCGACCACGCGATGTGGTTCATGCGCCCCTTCCGGGCCGACGACTGGCTCCTCTACGACCAGACGTCGCCGTCGGCGGGCGGTGGTCGCGCGCTGACCCAGGGACGGATCTTCGATCGACAGGGCCGCCTGGTGGCGGCGGTCACCCAGGAGGGGCTGGCGCGCACCGGTCGTGTGATGCCCGACGACCAGCACGCCCGGACCAATCGGTGAGCGAAGGCAACCGGCCGCGGATCGGGGTTCTGGCACTGCAGGGCGATGTGCGCGAGCACGTCTTCGCGCTCGAGGCGGCCGGCGCCGACGCCGTGGCGGTGCGACGCCCGGCCGAACTCGACGAGATCGACGGAATCGTCATCCCCGGCGGTGAATCGACGACGATGAGCAAACTGCTCGGCATCTTCGACCTGTTCGACCCGCTGGTCGACAAGCTGTCCGACGGCCTCCCGGCGTACGGGTCGTGCGCGGGCATGATCATGCTCGCCTCCACGATCCTCGACACCCGGCCAGACGCACGGCATCTGGACGCCCTCGATGTCACGGTGCGGCGCAATGCATTCGGGCGACAGGTGGAGAGTTTCGAAACCGACCTGGAGTTCACCGGGATCACCGACACCGAGGGTGCCGCGCCGATGCGTGCGGTGTTCATCCGGGCGCCGTGGGTCGAGTCCGTCGCCCCGGAGGTCGAGGTCCTGGCGCGTGTTCCCGACGGCCCGGCGGCCGGGCGGATCGTCGCGGTCCGCCAGGGGAACGTGCTCGCGACGTCGTTCCACCCGGAGGTGACCGGCGACCGGCGCGTACATGAATACTTCGTGGAGATGGTGCGTCGGTAAGATCGTGCCGAACCAGCGGTAGACCACGAGCCCGGCACCGCGCCGGAGACAACCAACAGGGCGACCGAGTAGACGTAGGAGTGCGCCGGATGCGGGCCACGGCCCGCCGCACGTGCCGGCGCCGGGAAAGGAATCGACGGACATGAGCGGCCACTCCAAATGGGCCACCACCAAGCACAAGAAGGCGGCCATCGACGCCAAGCGCGGCAAGATGTTCGCCAAGCTCATCAAGAACATCGAGGTGGCGGCGCGGACCGGCGGCGGTGACCCGGCGGGTAACCCCACGCTGTTCGACGCGATCCAGAAGGCGAAGAAGTCCTCGGTTCCCAACGACAACATCGAACGCGCACGCAAGCGCGGTGGTGGTGAAGAGGCCGGCGGCGCGGACTGGCAGACCATCATGTACGAGGGCTACGGGCCCAACGGCGTCGCCGTGCTCATCGAATGCCTCACCGACAACCGCAACCGTGCGGCCGGCGAGGTCCGGACCGCGATGACGCGCAACGGCGGCAACATGGCCGACCCGGGTTCGGTCTCCTACCTGTTCACCCGCAAGGGCGTGGTGACGCTGGAGAAGAACGGACAGACCGAGGACGACGTCCTGATGGCCGTGCTCGACGCGGGCGCCGAAGAGGTCACCGATCTCGGCGAGTCCTTCGAGATCGTCAGCGAGCCAAGCGATCTCATCGCCGTCCGCAGCGCGCTGCAGGAGGCCGGGATCGACTACGACTCCGCCGAGGCCAGCTTCCGGGCGTCGGTCGAGGTCGCGGTGGACGCCGACGGCGCACGCAAGGTGTTCAAGCTGATCGACGCCCTCGAGGACTCCGACGACGTCCAGAACGTCTACAGCAACGTCGACATCAGCGACGAGGTCCTCGCCGAACTCGAGAACGACTGACAGCCGCCGCCTCTCCGGTGTGTTGATCACCGGACTTGTCCGTCCTCCCCGATAAGATCTCGAACAACTGTTCGCAGATCACCATGCCTGGGAGGGTACGAGTGCGCGTCATGGGCGTCGATCCGGGTCTGACCCGGTGCGGTATCGCGCTGGTCGAGTCGGGTCGGGGACGGACGGTGACCGCCCTCGACGTGGACGTCGTGCGCACCCCCAGTGACATGGAACTCGCCGAGCGGTTGCTCGCGATCTACACCTCCGCGTGTCACTGGCTCGATGTGCACCAGCCCGACGTGGTGGCCATCGAGCGGGTCTTCGCGCAGAACCAGGTGTCCACGGCCATGGGGACCGCGCAGGCCGGCGGCGTCATCGCGCTCGC
The DNA here is from genome assembly GCF_042668985.1 of Gordonia sp. NPDC057258. Taxonomy (NCBI): domain Bacteria; kingdom Bacillati; phylum Actinomycetota; class Actinomycetes; order Mycobacteriales; family Gordoniaceae; genus Gordonia; species Gordonia sp. NPDC057258. The sequence goes on along the minus strand of NZ_JBHUXZ010000007.1, from coordinate 38,211 downwards.
GGCGTCCCAGCGCGACGTACCGGTGCGCTTCCACACCCCGTCGGAGGTGAAGGCAGCGGTGACCGGCAGCGGACGAGCCGACAAGTCTCAGGTCACCGCGATGGTCACCCGGATTCTCGGCATGCAGACCAAACCACGTCCCGCCGACGCCGCGGATGCGCTCGCGCTCGCGATCTGTCATTGCTGGCGCGGACCCATGATGGAGCGGATGGCAGCCGCACAGAAGCAGGCCGACGCGGCCGCGGCCCGGCACCGCGCGCGGGTGGCCCAGGCACGAGAGGGGAGTCGCGCATGATCGCGTCAGTCCGCGGACCGGTGCTCGAGATCGCGCTCGACCATGCCGTGATCGATTGCGGGGGAGTGGGATACCGCGTGCTGGCGACGCCCGCGACGCTGTCCCGGCTGCGCCGCGGTGACGAGGCGACGCTGCTGACCTCGATGATCGTCCGCGAGGACTCGATGACGCTCTACGGCTTCACCGAACCCGACGCCCGTGCGCTGTTCGCGCTGCTGCAGACGGTCACCGGCGTCGGCCCGCGACTCGCGATGGCGACCCTCGCGGTCCTCGAGCCGGATGCGTTGCGACGCGCGCTCGCCGAATCGGACACCAAGTCACTGACCTCGGTACCCGGCATCGGCAAACGCGTGGCCGAACGGCTGTGCGTCGAACTGCGGGACAAGGTGGACCGGTCCACGGGCGAGGCGTCGACCGGTGTGACCGTCGTCGGCGGGATTCGCGAGCAGGTCGCCGAGGCGCTCGTCGGGCTCGGGTTCACCGCCGGTCCCGCGGAGAAGGCGGTCACGGCGGTATTGGCCGAGAATCCCGACGCCGATGCGTCCACCGCGCTGCGTCACTCGCTGTCACTGCTCGGCAAGGCGTCGTAGATGGGCGGCGATCCGGACGACGTCGACGACCGTGACGTGAGCGCGATGCCGGTGCGCTCCGACGGCGACCTCGACGCCGGTCTCCGTCCCCGGTCACTCGCCGATTTCATCGGACAGCCGCGGGTCTGCGAACAGCTCGAGCTGGTCCTGCACGGGGCCAAGGGCCGCGGTGGCACCCCCGACCACATCCTGCTGTCGGGACCTCCCGGGCTCGGCAAGACCTCGCTGGCCATGATCATCGCCTCGGAGATGGGCGCTGCCATCCGGGTGACCTCCGGTCCGGCACTCGAGCGCGCCGGCGACCTCGCGGCCATGCTGTCGAACCTCGTCGAGGGCGACGTGCTGTTCATCGACGAGATCCACCGCATCGCGCGCCCGGCCGAGGAGATGCTGTACCTCGCGATGGAGGACTTCCGTGTCGACGTCGTGGTCGGCAAGGGCCCGGGAGCGACCTCGATCCCGCTCGACGTCGCACCGTTCACGCTGGTCGGGGCGACAACACGGTCGGGGTCGCTGACCGGCCCGCTGCGCGACCGGTTCGGGTTCACCGCGCACATGGAGTTCTACGAGCCCGACGAACTCGTCCGGGTGCTGCACCGCTCGGCCGGGATCCTGGGCATGGAACTCCGCGGCGACGCCTCGGGCGAGATCGCGCGCCGGTCGCGGGGCACGCCCCGCATCGCGAACCGACTGCTCCGCCGGGTCCGCGACTACGCCGAGGTCCGGGGCGACGGGTCGATCACCGTGGACGTCGCCCGCGCGGCCCTCGCGGTCTACGACGTCGACGAACTCGGCTTCGATCGTCTGGACCGGGCGGTCCTCGACGCCTTGATCCGCGCCTTCGGCGGAGGGCCGGTCGGGGTGTCCACGCTGGCCGTGGCCGTCGGCGAGGAGCCGGCCACCGTGGAGGAGGTCTGCGAGCCGTTCCTGGTGCGCGCGGGCATGATCGCGCGGACGCCGCGCGGGCGGGTGGCCACCGCCGCCGCCTGGCATCACCTCGGACTCACCCCGCCCGCCGGTGCGATGAACGCCACCTTCGGGGTGCGTCCCCGCGACGTCGGCGCGGAGACGCTGTTCGATGACCTCTGACCGCACGGGCACCACCTGCGGGGATGAGCTCCGCGCAAGACGTGGCACACTGTGTGGAGCACAGCTGAGCTGATGCTGCCCGGATTCGTCCGGACAGGCCGCTCGCTCACGCCGCACCCACTGATACCCAAAGGACTGACTCGCACTCATGGACGCTCTGCTCTTCCCGCTTCTGCTCGCCCTGCTGGCCGGCTTCATGTTCCTGTCGATGCGGAAGCAGAAGAAGCGTGTGGCCGAGATGCAGGAGATGCAGAACTCGGTGTCCACCGGTACCCGCGTCCAGCTGACCTCGGGTCTCTTCGGAACCGTGATCGACGCGAGCTCGCCCGACGTCGTCGATGTCGAGATCGCCACCGGCGTGGTCACCCGCTGGAACCGGCTGGCCGTCATGCGCGTCGTCCCGACGGATGAGGCCGCGGCCACCTACGCCGGCCACGTCGCCCCGGAGATCGAGTCCGACGACTACGACGACGCCGACTCGGTCAGCCTGGACAAGCCCGCCACCGACGACGCGCGCGACAACGACAAGTAAGCCGCATCCGCGCCGCGTCGATCCACGACGCGGCGCGCCCATCCGTTTGCACCGCCTCCGACGCGCTTCCGGCGTGTCCCGGCCAGGAGTGGACGATGGGTCATGCCGGTCGGGCTGCTCGTCGGCCGGTTGACGCTCTCAAGGAGACCTGAACAGCTGTGACAACTCCCTCTCGGACTTCGGGGAAGGGCCGGACTGCAGGGAAGCGGTCGCGACCGGCTCGAGAGATCCCGCCGTGGCGTCCGCTCGTGGCCTTCATCGGCCTGCTCGCGGTCGTCTACGGACTGATCTTCTTCACCGGACCCCAGACCATCGAACCGAAGCTCGGTATCGACCTCCAGGGCGGTACGCGCGTCACGCTGACCGCGCGGACCGAGGACGGTCAGGCGGCGACCCGAGAGCAGCTCGATCAGGCCAAGCAGATCATCGAGCAGCGCGTGAACGGGCTCGGCGTCTCCGGTTCCGAGGTCGTCGTCAGCGGTGACAACCTGATCATCACGGTCCCCGGTCAGGACGGCGCGCAGGCCAAGTCACTCGGCCAGACGGCGCGCCTGTACGTCCGACCGGTCGTCGGGCAGCCGGCCATGGCGACTCCGCAACCGCCGAAGCCCGAGGATGCCGACGATCAGGCCGACGCCCTGCCGACCGAGGCCGCGGCAGCCGCCATCGACGAGCAGCGCAAGCTCCGTCAGGCGCCGGCGAACGCGACCCCGCAGCAGCTCGAGGCCCTGCAGCAGCAGATGGCGAAGATGGACTGCTCGCCGACGGCCAACGACCCGCTGCTGGGCAACGACCGCCCCGACCAGTACCTCGTGGCCTGCTCGACGGACGGCTCGGAGGTCTACCTCCTCGGCCCGGAGATCATCGACGGTCGCGACATCAAGAACGCGAACGCCGGTACCGATCCGCAGACCGGCGAATGGGTGGTGACCCTCGAATTCGAGGGTGAGGCCGCCAGCTTCTGGCCCAGGTACACCGCCGAGCAGGCCCCCAACCGGACCCAGACCGCCTTCACACTCGACTCGCGCGTCGTCTCGGCGCCGGCGATCAACGAGCCGATCCCGGGCGGTCAGACACGGATCAGCGGCGGTAGCGCCAGTCCGTTCACCGAGTCGTCGTCGAACGAGCTCGCCAACGTGCTGAAGTACGGCTCGCTGCCGTTGTCGTTCACCGCCTCCGACGCCGAGACGATCTCGGCGACACTGGGTCTCGCGTCGCTGCAGGCCGGTCTGATCGCCGGACTGGTGGGCCTGATCGCGGTGTTCATCTACGCCCTGGCCTACTACCGCATGCTCGGCATCCTGACGGTGCTGTCGCTGGTCCTCGCCGGGGCCATGGTGTACGGCATCATCGTGCTGCTCGGCCGCTGGATCGGGTTCACCCTCGACCTCGCCGGCATCGCGGGTCTGATCATCGGTATCGGTATGACCGCCGACTCGTTCGTCGTCTACTTCGAACGCATCAAGGACGAGATGCGCGAGGGGCGCAGCTTCCGGTCCGCGGTGCCCCGCGGTTGGGCGAGCGCGCGCCGCACGATCTGGTCCGGCAATGCGGTGAGCTTCATCGCCGCCGCCGTCATCTACATCCTGGCGATCGGCGAGGTCCGCGGCTTCGCGTTCACGTTGGGTCTCACGACGATCCTCGACGTCATGGTCGTGTTCCTGGTGACCCATCCGCTGGTCGTCTACGCGAGCCGTTCGACGTTCCTGTCGAAGCCGAGCGTCAACGGACTCGGGGCGATCAGCGAGGTCGCCCGCCAGCGTCGCGTCGCCGCCCACCGGCAAGCGGGTGCGGCCACCGCCGGCACGTCTGCGTCGCCGACGGACGCCGACGACACCACTGACGCCACTCGGGAGAAGGGGACCGTGCGATGACCGGGCCGGACAACAAGGCAACCGGCGACTCGGCCGTCCTCGACGCCGACAAGGCGCAGCCCGGCGCGGACGCCGACTTCGTCGCCGATCGCAACCGCTCGTTCCTGTCCCGGCTCTACACCGGTACCGGTGCCTTCGAGATCGTCGGACGCCGCCGCATGTGGTACGGCGTCACCGCGGCGATCCTGCTGATCTGCCTGGCCTCGATCGGAATCCGCGGATTCACCCTCGGTATCGACTTCGAGGGCGGTACCCAGATGTCGGTGCCGGTTGTCTCCTCGGAGATCACCGCGGAGTCCGTCGAAGAAGTTGTCACCGCGACCCTCGGCGAGGCGCCCGAATCGGTACAGACCGCGGGAGCCGGTGGCAGCCAGACGGTCCAGGTGCGCACCGAGACCCTCGATCTCGCCCAGGCGGAATCGGTGACGCGCGCGCTCGCCGACGAATTCGGTCCCGAACTCGCGCCCGCCGAGGTGAGCATCTCGGATGTGAGCTCGACGTGGGGCAGCGAGATCACCGAGCGCATGCTGATCGCGCTGGCCGTGTTCCTGGTCATCGTCTTCGTCTACATCGCGGTGCGATTCGACCGGGAGATGTCCATCGCGGCGATGGGGTCGCTGTTCTTCGACCTGATCGTGACCGCCGGTATCTACTCGCTCGTCGGGTGGGAGGTCACCCCGGCGACCGTCATCGGCCTGCTCACCATCCTCGGCTTCTCGATCTACGACACGGTGGTCGTGTTCGACAAGATCTCCGAGAACACCCGCTCGGTGCTCCAGACCACCCGGCGCACCTACGCCGAACAGGCCAACCTGGGTGTGAACCAGACCCTCATGCGATCGATCAACACCACCGTCATCTCGGTGCTGCCGATCATCGCGCTGATGGTCATCGCGGTCTGGCTGCTCGGCGTCGGAACGCTCAAGGATCTCGGGCTGATCCAGCTCGTCGGTGTCCTCGTCGGTACGTTCTCGTCGGTCTTCCTCGCCGCGCCGCTCCTGGCGACACTGAAGGAACGTCGCCCCGACATCGGCCGGCACACCGAGAAAGTCCTCCGACGTCGCGCGGGGCTCCCGTCCGACGAGCCGCGGCCGGTCCGGACGCGCCGTGGGGCGTCCGCCGGGGCAGCAGTCGACACCGACGACGCGGACCGCGCGGTCCCGACCGGCAAACGCCGCCGCAACCGCTAGTCTCTGCGACGTGAGCGTTGGACGCCGGGAGTTCGTCAGGGTCCTGAGTCTCCTCGTCGGGCTCGTCACGGTCGCCGGGCTGGTGACTGCCTGCGGCGACGACGGGCCGCCGACGATCGACTACGTGGTCGACGCGCGGATCACGACCTACAACGCGAACACGGTGAGCGGCAACGCCGATGGTGTCCTCATGGCGACCACCCGGTTGCTGCCCGGCTTCAGTCTGCTGGGCCCGGCCGGCCAGGTCATCCCGGATCGCGACGTCGGCACGGTCACCCAGGTGCCCGGCCGCGTGCCGACCCTGCGGTATGACTTCAACCCCGAGGCGGTCTTCTCCGACGGGGTGGCCCTCGACTGCGACGACCTCGTGCTCGCCTGGGCGGCGATGAGCGGACGGCTGCCCGGCTTCACCCCGGCGACCACGGCCGGCTATCGCGACATCGATTCGGTGGACTGCGCGGCCGGCGACAAGAGCGCGACCGTCACCTTCTCGCCCGGACGGGAGTACCGGAACTGGCTGTCGCTCTTCGGCGCCGGGGCGATGATGCCGGCGCATGTGGTGGCCCGCGTGGCCGGCCTCTCCGACGTCATCGACCCGATCCGGGCGATGGACCGGGCCGCCGTCGGACGCATCGCGGACGCATGGAACACCGGCTTCGACCTGACGTTCGGACCGGTCGATCACGCGCACTATCCCGCGTCGGGTCCGTATCGCATCGACCGGTACTCGCGCTCGGGCGGACTCGTCCTGGTGCCCAACGACGAGTGGTGGGGCGACAAGCCGGAGACCTCGCGCATCGTCGTCTGGGGGCGCGGGACCGACGCGACCCGCCGGCTCCCCGACGGGCGGTTCGACGTCGTCGACGTGACGGCCGGCCTTGTCGACGGTGACATCGCCGGTTCGGCGGGGGCCGCCGGGTCGTCCTCGCCGGCGCGCGCGCTGGGCGTCGAGGAACTCGTCCTGGCGGGCCGCGGCTTGTTCGGCGATGTCCGGATGCGCCGGGCGTTCGCCTCCTGCGTCCCGCGAGCCGACCTCGCGCGCGATTTCGGCGCCGGCGCGCAGGTCTGGAATCTCCGGGTGCTCTCCCCGGCAGACAATCTGGCCGCACAGATGAACACCGAATTCGGCCAGGCCTATCAGCGGCCGGACATCGAACGAGCGCGCGGACTCGTCCGGGCGGCCACCGGGCAGGGCGCGGTACAGGACCCGGCCGGCGGCGAGGCGGCCGGTTCGGAGGTCGCGCTGCGACCGCGGACGGTACGCATCGGCTACGTCGCACCGACTCCACGGTGGCAGCAGATGACCGCGGCGATCGCGGCGTCGTGCCGCGCCGCCGGGATCGTCGTCGAGGACGCGTCCTCACCCGAGCTGCGACCCGACGCGCTCGGCCGCGACGTCGACGCACTCATCGTCGCCGGGGGCGCGTCATTCGCCGCGGCCGGTGCTGCCGACCCGAGCCGGGACGCCTACGCGTTGCGCGGCGGAGACCCGTTGAACCTGTCCGGCATCCGGGAGCCGATGGTGAGTCGGGGAGTGGATCAGCTCGCGACGACCGTCTCGGCGCCCGACCGACTCCGTCTGGCCCGGTCCATCGAGAACGCGACCTGGGCGACGATGCCGTCGGTGCCCCTCTTCGCGGCGCCGCGGATACGGCAGTGGAAGGATCGGGTGGGCAACGTGGTGGCCGGTCTCGGCCGCGACGGCACCGGATGGAACATGGATCGGTGGACGATCCGTGGCTGAGCAGGGGAGTGAAGCGATGGGTGGTGTCGTGCCCGACCGTACGGCGGAGGCGGTCTCGCGAGCGCAGGCGGCGATCGCCGAACACGCTCGCCTCGTCGACGACTTCCCGGCTCCCGGAATCGCTTTCAAGGACCTGACACCGGTCCTCGCGGACCCGGAAGGGCTGTCGACGATCGTCACCGCGCTGACCCATGGCTGTTCGTCGATTGACCTCGTGGCCGGCATCGACGCCCGCGGGTTCCTGCTGGGCGGCGCGGTCGCGCGTGAGCTCCAGGTCGGGGTGCTGGCGGTCCGCAAGGGCGGCAAGCTGCCGCCGCCGGTCCTCGCCATCGACTACAGCCTCGAATACGGACAGGCCACGCTCGAGATCCCGGCCGACGGCCTCGACCTCACCGGCCGGCGTGTCCTGCTCGTCGACGATGTGCTCGCCACCGGCGGGACGGCGGTCGCCGCAGCCGAACTGCTCCACCGTGCGGGTGCGCACGTCGTCGGGGTCGCGGTGATCATGGAACTCGCGGGTCTCGGCGGCCGGGACACGATCGCCCGCGGCCTCGGACCGGACGTTCCCGTTCATGCGGTCGCGCTGGACTGACGGCGTCGACCCGGTCATGGGCGGGCGCGACTAGAATCGGCTGAGCCCGCCCGGCAGGCCGGACGGGTCACCGTATGCCGACAGACAACCGTGAGGAGGAGCGCTGATGCCCGATGAATCCGACACGGCGCAGCGTGGCGTGAATCCCGCGGGCACCCCGGACGCCGGCGCGACGTCGGCCGAGACCGTCGACCGGCCGAACGCACCGGCCGCGGTCGGCTCCATCCAGCCGGGTGCGTCGGCCTCACGCCGGGTGCGCGCCCGCCTCGCGCGCCGCATGACCGCGACCCGCAGCCAGGTCCGGCCGGTCCTCGAACCGCTGGTCACCCTGCACCGCGAGATCTACCCGAAGGCCGACGTGGCGTTGCTGCAGCGCGCCTACGACGTCGCCGACGAACGGCACAGCGGCCAGAAGCGCAAGTCCGGCGATCCCTACATCACCCATCCGCTGGCGGTCGCCACGATCCTCGCCGATCTGGGCATGGACACCACCACACTCATCGCGGCGCTGCTGCACGACACGGTCGAGGACACCGGCTACTCCCTGCAGGCGCTGGAGAAGGACTTCGGACCCGAGGTCGCACACCTCGTCGACGGCGTGACCAAGCTCGACAAGGTCGCCCTCGGCAGCGCCGCGGAGGCCGAGACCATCCGCAAGATGATCATCGCGATGGCGCGCGATCCGCGCGTTCTCGTCATCAAGGTCGCCGACCGGTTGCACAACATGCGCACGATGCGCTTCCTGCCGCCGGAGAAGCAGGCGCGCAAGGCTCGCGAGACCCTGGAAGTCATTGCGCCACTTGCTCATCGACTCGGCATGGCGACGGTCAAATGGGAACTCGAGGACTTGTCGTTCGCGATCCTGCATCCCAAGCGCTACGAGGAGATCGTGCGGCTGGTCGCCGACCGCGCTCCGTCCCGCGACACATATCTCGCGCGGGTGCGCGCCGACATCAACAACGCGCTGGCCGGGGCGCGTATCAACGCCACCGTGGAGGGGCGGCCCAAGCACTACTGGTCGATCTATCAGAAGATGATCGTCAAGGGCCGCGACTTCGACGACATCCACGACCTCGTCGGGATGCGCATCCTCTGCGAGGAGGACCGCGACTGCTACGCCGCCGTCGGTGTCGTGCACTCGCTGTGGCAACCCATGGCCGGGCGCTTCAAGGACTACATAGCCCAGCCGCGGTTCGGCGTCTACATGTCGCTGCACACCACCGTGATCGGACCCGAGGGCAAACCGCTCGAGGTGCAGATCCGCACGCACGAGATGCACCGCACGGCCGAGTTCGGGATCGCCGCGCACTGGCGCTACAAGGAGAACGGCTACCGCAAGTCGGGCAAGAAGTCCGACACCGCCGAGATCGACGACATGGCCTGGATGCGCCAGCTGCTCGACTGGCAGCGGGAGGCCGCGGACCCGGGCGAGTTCCTGGAGTCGCTGCGCTACGACCTCGCCGTGCGCGAGATCTTCGTGTTCACCCCGAAGGGCGACGTCATCACCCTGCCCGCCGGATCGACCCCGGTCGACTTCGCCTACGCGGTCCACACCGAGGTCGGGCACCGCTGTATCGGCGCGCGCGTCAACGGCCGGCTGGTCGCGCTCGAGCGCACGCTCGAGAACGGCGAGGTGGTGGAGGTGTTCACCTCCAAGGCGCCGACCGCGGGTCCGTCGAAGGACTGGCAGACGTTCGTGGTCTCGCCGCGCGCCAAGGCCAAGATCCGGCAGTGGTTCGCCAAGGAGCGACGCGAGGAGGCCCTCGAGGCCGGCAAGGACGCGATCGCCAAGGAGGTCCGCCGCGGCGGGCTCCCGCTCCAGCGGCTCCTCAGCGCGGAATCGATGTCGGCGATCGCCCGCGAGTTGCGCTACACCGACGTCACCGCGCTCTACACCGCGGTCGGTGAGAACCACGTCTCCGCACGGCATGTCGTCAACCGGCTGGTCGCCTCACTGGGTGGCATCGAGGACGCCGAAGAGGCGATCGCCGAGCGGTCGACGCCGTCGACGATGCCCACCCGGGCACGCCAGGGCGGCGACGCGGGCGTCATGGTCGACGGCATCGACAACGTCGTGATCAAACTCGCCAAGTGCTGCACCCCGGTGCCCGGCGACGACATCCTCGGTTTCGTCACCCGCGGCGGCGGGATCAGCGTGCACCGCACCGACTGCACCAACGCCGAATCGCTTCGGCAGCAGGAGGAACGAATTCTCGACGTGTCCTGGGCCCCGTCGCCGGAATCGGTGTTCCTGGTGGCGATCCAGGTGGAGGCGCTCGACCGGCACCGGCTGCTGTCGGACGTGACCAAGGTGCTCGCCGACGAACGCGTCAACATCCTGTCCGCGTCGGTGACGACGAGCCGGGACCGGGTGGCCATCAGCAAGTTCACCTTCGAGATGGGCGACCCGAAGCATCTCGGGCACGTGCTCAACGTGGTGCGCAACGTCGAAGGAGTCTACGACGTCTACCGGGTGACCTCGGCGGCGTGATCGGGAGGCTCTGTTCTGATTCGCCAGCCCACTCCCTCTGCTCCCTGAGGTGCGAGCGAAGCGAGCCACGAAGGGCCGGGTGAGCTGCCTCGCCAGGCCCTTCGTGGCTTGTCGCTCGCGCTCCTCGCACCTCAGGGATCACGGGTTTCGAGGTTCTTTTGGATTAGGGATCAGAGTCCCGGCGCCTAGTTGATCGTGGCCGTCTCGATGGTCACCGGGAGCTTCGGCTCGCCGTCCCCGGGCTGACTGCCGATCGGGCCGGGGTTGATGCCGCCGGCGTAGACCTTGTCGAGCACCGCGAGTCCGGGTTCGTCGACCTTGCCGACGATCGAGTAGTCCGGGCCCAACTGGCTGTCGTTGATCACGATGAAGAGCTGGCTGGACCCGGTGTTCGGGTTCTGCCCGCCCTGGCTGCTGTTGGCGATCGCGATGGTGCCGCGCGGGTAGATGACGGGCTGCGAACCGGTCGTCGGATCCGGCTGCCCGACCGTCTGCAGATCGGTCGGCGGCTCGTCGGGGCTGGTCCAACCGGGCCCGCTCATGCCGGTGCCGGTGGGGTCGCCGCACTGCAGGATCTTCAGCGTCTCGCTGGTGGTCATGCGGTGGCAGGTGGAGTCGTCGTAGAACTTGTTCTCGATCAACGAGGTGACCGCAGCCGTGTTGCACGGCGCGCCATCGCGTTCGAGCGTGATCGGTAGGGTGCCCTGGGAGGTGACGAACGTGGCCTTCTCGGTGCCCGACTTGAGGACGCGCTCGTCGGGCTTGGGCGAGGTGCGCTCGTTCTCCGCGGCCGCCTTCAGCTCGTCGAGTTCGGCTTGGTACTGCGCTCGCTGATCGGCCGGGACGTTGTCGGGCACCTGATCGGGCAGCTGGTCGAAGCGGCTCGGGGAGTCCTCGTAGGCGCAGGTCGTCCAGCGTGCGGCCTCGCGGTCGTCCATGATCTTCTTCACCACGACGGCGGTCACGCCCGCGACCACGGCGACCACGACGGCGGTCGAGACGGAGGCGATGACGATCTTCCGCTTGCGCCGGGCGAGGCGCTCGGTCTCGAGGCGTTCTTCGAGCTTCCGCTTCGCCGCCTCGCGGCGCTCCTCATTGGTGGACACGCGGGTGGATCCTCCTGAAACCTCGGCATGGCTGTGCCGACATCGTCGTGGATGTCACTTACTCGGGGGCAAGTGTGCCAGTTGTACCTGAGAACGGGGTGCGGCGGGTCGCGAGCCATGCCGCCTACGCAACAATGGACACCGACGTGTGTGCGTCGTCCTGTCCGCGCCGACCCGAGGAGCAGCATGCTCATCACCGGATTCCCCGCCGGGATGTTCCAGACAAACTGCTACATCGTCGCCGCCGAGGCGGGATCGGAGGCGGTGATCATCGATCCGGGCCAGGATGCGGCGCCGCGGGTCCGGGAACTGCTCGCCGAACACGACCTCACCCCGGTGGCGGTGCTGCTCACGCACGGTCACCTCGACCACACCTGGAACGCGACGGAACTCTGCGACGAGTACTCGATCCCGGCCTACATCCATCCCGCGGATCGTCCGATGCTCGCCGATCCCGGTCTCGGCATCGGACGGGCGTTGGGCGCGATGATCGGCGACCAGGTGTTCACCGAGCCGGAGAAGGTGGTCGAGTTCGCCGACGGCGAGTCGGTGGAACTCGCCGGGGTCTCCTTCTCGGTCGATCTCGCGCCCGGGCACACACAGGGCTCGGTGCTGCTCGGCGTCGACGTCGACGTGCCGGACGAGGCCCGGGATCAGGCCGGGCCCGACACGCCGTCGGTGGTCGGGGTCTGCTTCTCCGGTGACGTATTGTTTGCCGGTTCGATCGGCCGGACGGATCTCCCCGGGGGCAACCATCAGCAGTTGCTCGACTCGATAGCGGCGAAACTCCTGCCGCTGCCCGCGGAGACGCTGGTCCTGCCCGGCCACGGACCCCAGACCACCATCGGCCAGGAGAGTGCGAGCAATCCCTTCCTGGCCGGCCTCGAGCACCAGAGCACGCGACCGAAGGGAAGACACGGACTGTGAGCGGAGCATTTCAGGCCCCCCGGGGCATCCCGGACTACTTCCCGCCGAACTCGGCGGACTTCCGGAGGGTCCGGGACACGCTCACCGACGCGGCGCGTCGTGCCGGCTACGGCCACATCGAACTGCCGGTGTTCGAGGACACCGCGCTGTTCGCACGCGGGGTCGGGGAGTCGACCGATGTCGTGAGCAAGGAGATGTACACCTTCGCCGACCGCGGCGACCGCTCGGTGACGCTGCGTCCCGAGGGCACCGCGGGCGTGGTGCGCGCGGTGATCCAGCACGGTCTCGACCGCGGCCAGCTACCGGTGAAGGTCTGCTACGCCGGGCCGTTCTTCCGCTATGAGAAGCCGCAGACCGGCCGGTATCGCCAGCTGCAGCAGGTCGGCGTCGAGGCGATCGGTGTCGACGACCCTGCGCTCGACGCCGAGGTCATCGCGATCGCCGACGAGGGCTATCGCCGACTCGGTCTGACAGGGTTCCGCCTCGAGATCACCTCGCTGGGTGACGACGAGAGCCGGCCGCGCTATCGAGAGGCGTTGCAGGAGTTCCTGTTCGGGCTCGATCTCGACGAGGCCACCCGGATGCGCGCCGAGATCAACCCGCTGCGTGTCCTCGACGACAAGCGGCCCGAGATCAAGGCGGCGACCGCAGGCGCACCGCTGCTCATCGACTATCTGTCCGACGACGCGAAGGCGCACTTCGACCTCGTCCTGGCGCACCTGGACCGGCTGGGTGTCGTCTACGAGATCAACCCGCGTCTGGTGCGCGGCCTGGACTACTACACGAAGACTACGTTCGAATTCGTCCACGACGGTCTCGGTGCGCAGTCGGGCATCGGCGGCGGCGGGCGCTACGACGGTCTGATGCGACAGCTGGGCGCCAAGCAGGATCTGTCGGGCATCGGGTTCGGGATCGGCGTCGACCGGACGATGCTGGCGCTGGAGGCCGAGGGTGTCGCGGGCACCGAGGCGGCCCGCTGCCAGGTCTTCGGAGTGCCGCTGGGCTCGGCGGCCAAAGCCGAACTCGTCGGTGTCGCAGGCGCTCTGCGCGCCGCCGGGATCAGTGTCGACCTGGCTTACGGCGATCGTGGCCTCAAGGGCGCGATGAAGGCGGCCGACCGTTCGGGGGCGCGGCTGGCGCTGGTGCTCGGGGAGAACGAACTCGCCGAGCGCCGGCTGGAGATCAAGGACCTGAGCAACGGCGAACAGCACCGGGTCGCCCTGGACGACTTGGTCGCCGAGGTCCGTCGTCTCCTGGGCTGAGGTCAGCGCATACATTCGCAGCTGAAAACCGCCCAGTGCAGGACCGGCGACTGCTCAAAGGCGTCGGCGAAGCTGCGGAGGGTGGTTTTCAGCGGCGCGTCTCCTGGTCCTCGCCGGCGACCTCGGCCGCGAGGACGTCCAGCGAGACACCGCCGAGAGCCAGTGCGCGCGAATGGAAGTCCTTGAGCGTCCAGTCCGGGTGCCGGCGGAGGGCGGCGGTACGCGTCTGCTCCCACACGCGCTGGCCGAGCGCATACGAGGGCGCCTGGCCGGGCCAGCCCAGATAGCGGTCGAGTTCGAAGCGCAGCACGGCGTGGTCCATCGCGACCGACGAGGTCAGGAACGTCCAGGCCTTGTCGGCGTCCCAGATCCCGCCGCCGAGGGACTCCGGCGCGGGCAGGCGGCAGTGGACGCCGATGTCGACCACGACCCGCGCGGCCCGCAGCCGCTGCGAGTCGAGCATCCCCATACGGTCGCCCGGGTCCTCGAGCCAGCCGAGCTCGTCCATCAGGCGTTCGGCGTAGAGCGCCCAGCCCTCGCCGTGTCCGGAGGTGAACGACGCGAGCTTGCGCCAGGCGTTGAGGTCGGGGTCGACGATCGCTGATCCGAGCTGGAGATGATGCCCGGGCACGCCCTCGTGGTAGACCGTCGTCTTCTCCTGCCAGGTGTGGAAGACGGTCTGGTCGTCGGGCACCGCCCACCACATCCGTCCCGGACGGGAGAGATCCTCGCTGGGCTGGGTGTAGTAGATGATCCCGGTCGACGACGGGGCGAGCCGACACTCCAGCCGGGACAGCCGGGCCGGGAGGTCGAAGTGCGTGCCCGCCAGACCGGCGACCGCCGCGTCGGACGTCGCCTGCATCCAGTCGACGAATTCCGCGCGATCGTGGATCTGGTACTGCGGCTGACGATCCAGCCAGGCGAGCGTCGCCGCGACCCCCTGTCCGGGGAGCAGACCCTCCGCGATCTCCTGCTGCTCGGCGACGATCTGCTGCAACCGGGTCATCGCCCAGGCATAGGCGTCGTCGGGGTCGGCGTCGGCGCCCAGGTAGGCCGGCAGGTGCAGCAGGTAGCGGTCGCGGCCGACCGCGTCGTCGTCGACGGCCTGGGCGAGAACGCCGGTGCGCAGGTAGTGGGCGAAGGTCCCGAACGAGGTCCGGGCCGCGTCGAGCGCGGTGGCGAGGGTGCCGGCCAGCGCCGGGTCGGCCGCGATCGGTGCGGTGTTGCCGGCGATGGCGTCGGCCGCGGTGTCGGCCTGCCGGGCGACCGCCGCCACCTGTCGACGGGCCGGCGGCGGACCGTGACGAAGTCGGTGGGCGAGGCCGTCGACGACGTCGGTGAGCGACGCCGGGATCGCGGTGAGGCGGGACAAGAAGGTCTCCCGCTGCTCGCGGGTGTCGGTGGGCATGAGGTCGAAGACGTCGCGCAGCGCCTGCAACGGTGACGCGATGACATTGCAGTTGCCGATGTGCTCGCCCGCGTCGGCGAGTGCGAGCTCGCGACGCAGCGAGGCGCTCATGGTCGCGACGGTGACGCGGTCGATGGCATCGACGACGTCGGCGCCGCCCAGGGCGGAGAGGGTGCCGGCGGCGACCTCGGCGCGTTCGGCGCACCCCTGCGCGGAGAAGTCGGTCAGCCGGTCGTCATGCCCGCCGCGCCCGATCTCGGTGGCGAACAGCGGATCGAGCGCGCACAACCGGTCCAGGTGCGCCTCGGCGATCGCGTCGACGGCGGTGGGCCTGCGCGGGCCGGTCCCGCCGGGGTCGGTGGCGTTCACAGGTCGTCGGTGGCGAAGGTGTCGCAGCGATCCGGATCGCCCGACTGGTAGCCGACGGTGAACCACCGCGTGCGTTGGGCGGCCGAACCATGAGTCCAGCCCTCGGGATTGGAGCCCGCGCCCTGGATGGTGTCGTCGCCGATGGCCTTCGCGGTCTGGATGACCGTCGCGATCTGCTCCTCGGTGATGGGCGCGAGGAGGGCGTCGGGGCCGTCGTCGGCGTGATGGGCCCACACCCCGGCGAGGCAGTCGGCCTGCAATTCGACCCGTACCGAACCCGATCGCGGTCCCTGCGAACCCATCCGCTGACCCTTGGCGAGGGCGCCGGTGAGGTTCTGCACGTGGTGTCCGTACTCGTGGGCCACGACGTACTCCTGCGCGAGGGGCCCGTCGCTGCCGCCCATGCGACGCAGCTGGGCGAAGAACGTCGGATCGAAGTACGCCGTCGAATCGGCGGGGCAGTAGAACGGGCCGGTCGCCGAACTCGCCGCGCCGCACCCGGTGTTCACCGCGTCGGAGAAGATGACCGTCTGCGGTGGCTCGTACTCGGGCCACAGATCCGACCACACCGTGTCGACGCTGACGGTGGTCGCCTTGATCCGGCAGATCGTGTTCTCGTTGGCCATCTCATAGGTGCACTCGTCCAGTTGCTGCTGGATCTGCGCGGCGTCCGACGAGGTGCCGGGTGTCGGGCCACCGGCGCCGAGCAGATCGCCGGGGTTCACCCCGAAGAACAGCGCGACGATCGTGATGAGGAGTCCCGCGCCGCCGCCCAGCGCGATCCGGCCCCCACCGCCTCCACCGCCGCCGGAGACGCTGCCGGTGTCGATCGATCCGCTGCCTTGGAAGGTCACGCGGCCATTCTGGCACGATCGTCACCCGCCCTTCGCTGCCTCGGCGAAGGTATGCGATTGACGGCCGGGGGCGCGGATACGGCACCATGGACACCTGGTCTGCGTTTCCGCCGACCGATTTCGACTCCTGGAAGGATTCTCAGTGCTCCGCACGCATTCCGCAGGTTCGCTGCGCCGCGCCGACGCGTCGCAGACCGTCACCGTCGCCGGGTGGGTCGCACGCCGACGCGACCACGGTGGCGTGGTCTTCATCGACCTGCGCGACGCCACCGGACTGGTCCAGGTGGTCTTCCGCGACGAGTCGGTCGCGCCGGCCGCCCACCGTCTGCGCGCCGAGTACTGCGTCACCGTGACCGGCGTCGTCGAGGTGCGTCCCGAGGGCAGCGAGAACCCCAACCTGAGCTCCGGCGAGATCGAGATCAACGCCGTCGAGCTCGAGGTCCTCAACGAGTCGGCGCCGCTGCCGTTCCAGCTCGACGAGTCGCCGGGCGAGGAGGCGCGCCTGCGTCACCGCTACCTCGACCTGCGGCGTGTGGGGCCCAGCGCGGCGCTCCGCCTGCGGTCCAAGGCGAACGCGGCGGCGCGCGGCGTGCTCGCCGCCCACGACTTCACCGAGATCGAGACGCCCACGCTGACCCGGTCGACGCCGGAAGGTGCACGTGACTTCCTGGTTCCGGCGCGCCTGCAGCCCGGCACCTTCTACGCCTTGCCGCAGAGCCCGCAGCTGTTCAAGCAGCTGCTGATGGTCGCGGGCATGGAGCGGTACTACCAGATCGCGCGCTGCTACCGCGACGAGGACTTCCGCGCCGACCGGCAGCCGGAGTTCACCCAGCTCGACATCGAGATGAGCTTCGTCGACCAGGACGACGTCATCGCTGTCGCCGAGGAGATCCTCGTCGCGCTGTGGAAGCTCATCGGCGTCGACATCACCACCCCGATCCCGCGGATGACCTACGCCGATGCGATGCGCCGATTCGGTTCGGACAAGCCGGATCTGCGCTTCGGTATCGAACTCGTCGAGTGTGCGGAGTACTTCAAGGACACCCCGTTCCGCGTGTTCCAGGCACCGTACGTCGGAGCGGTCGTCATGCCCGGCGGTGCGTCGCAGCCGCGCCGCCAGCTCGATGCATGGCAGGAATGGGCGAAGCAGCGCGGGGCACGCGGTCTTGCGTACGTCCTCATCGCCGAAGACGGGACCCTCAGCGGGCCGGTCGCCAAGAACCTCTCCGAGGAGGAGCGCTCCGGTCTGGCCGCCCATGTCGGCGCCGAGCCGGGTGACTGCGTGTTCTTCGGTGCGGGAGAGGTGAAGTCGACCCGCGCCCTGCTCGGTGCCGCGCGCGGTGAGATCGCCTCGAAGCTCGGGCTCATCAAGGACGGGGACTGGGCGTTCACCTGGGTGGTGGACGCGCCGATGTTCGAGCCGGTTGCCGACGCGACCGCGTCCGGCGATGTCGCACTGGGACATTCGGCCTGGACCGCGGTGCACCATGCGTTCACCTCGCCCAAGCCGGAGTCGATCGACGCCTTGGAGTCCGATCCGGGTTCGGCCCTGGCCTACGCCTACGACATCGTGTGCAACGGCAACGAGATCGGCGGCGGATCGATCCGTATCCATCGGCGGGACGTGCAGGAGCGCGTCTTCGAGATCATGGGCATCGGCCACGACGAGGCGCAGGAGAAGTTCGGCTTCCTGCTCGACGCCTTCGCGTACGGCGCTCCGCCCCACGGCGGCATCGCCTTCGGATGGGACCGCATCACCGCACTGCTCGCCGGCGAGTCGTCCATCCGCGAGGTCATCGCGTTCCCCAAGTCGGGTGGCGGTGTCGACCCGCTCACCGACGCCCCCGCGGCGATCACCCCGCAGCAGCGCAAGGAATCGGGGATCGACGCCAAGCCAGCACCGCGGGGCGGCGCCGACCAGAAGGATGCCGACCAGAAGGATGCCGACCAGTAAGACGCCGGGAGCACTGCCTGAGCCGAAAAGCGGTGGGTCGACGTGACTTCGGCCACCGCGTTCCCGGCGCGGTGCTCGTCACCCGGCGCCTGGAGGTCATCTGTGATGAGATCTCCACCATGGCGCACAGCGGTGGGATCGAGTCGGCTGCCGGAACCGTGGTGACGGGCCCGGGCGGGGAGTTCCGCCGGTGACGATCAAGGTTGCCCTCGAGCATCGGACGGTGTACTCGTTCGACCGGCCGACCAAGATCTACCCCCATGTCGTCCGCCTGCGTCCGGCGCCGCACTCGCGCACACCGATCGAGGCGTACTCGCTCACCGTCGACCCCGGTGAGCACTTCCTGAACTGGCAGCAGGACGCGTTCAGCAACTATCTGGCGCGCCTGGTGTTCCCGGAACCCTCGACCACCCTCGGGATCACCGTGAGTCTGGTCGCGGACCTCACCGCGATCAATCCGTTCGACTTCTTCATCGAGGAGTGGGCCGAGTTCTACGGGTTCGACTATCCGGCCGAGCTGCGGCGCGACCTCGAGATCTTCCTCCGGCCGGCCGGGGTCACCGACGGTGAGTTCGCCGGTGCGCCGGTACATCCGGAGATCGCGAGGTTCGCGGCGAAGCACCGGCCGGCCGGCCGCACGCGGGTCATCGACTTCCTGGTGCGCCTCAACGCCGCGGTGCGCGACGCCGTCGGCTACACCGTCCGCCTCGAGGCCGGCGTGCAGTCGCCGGAGTACACACTCTCCAGTGCCATCGGTTCCTGCCGGGACTCGGCCTGGTTGCTGGTCGCCCTCCTCCGCGAACTCGGGTTCGCGGCACGCTTCGTGTCCGGATACCTCGTCCAGCTCACCTCGGACGTGAAGTCGCTCGACGGTCCGTCGGGTCCCGACGCCGACTTCACCGACCTGCACGCGTGGACCGAGGTGTACCTCCCCGGGGCCGGCTGGGTCGGACTGGATCCGACGTCGGGTCTGTTCGCCGGCGAGGGGCACATCCCCTTGGCGGCCACCCCGCATCCGGTCGGCGCCGCACCGATCACCGGTTCGACCGGCCCGTGCCACGCCACTCTGGATTTCACCAACACGGTCACGCGGTTCCACGAGGACCCACGCGTCACGCTGCCCTACACCGCGGAGCAGTGGGGCCGGGTCACCGATCTCGGCGCGCTGGTCGACGAACGGATGGAACGCAACGACGTACGCCTGACGATGGGCGGCGAACCGACGTTCGTGTCCATCGACAACCAGACGGACCCGGAGTGGCGCACCGCCGCGGACGGTCCGCACAAACGGTTGCTGGCCGGGCGGCTGGCCGACCGCCTCATGACGGCGTACGCGCCGGGCGGTCTGATGCGGCGCAGCCAGGGCAAGTGGTATCCCGGTGAACCGCTGCCGCGTTGGCAGCTCGAACTGATGTGGCGCGCCGACGGTCTGCCGATCTGGCGGAATCCGGAGTTGCTCGCCGACCCGTGGGCGACGCCGGACGACTGTGCCGCGGCGATCGACCGCGAGACTTACGGCCCGGACCCTGACGGCCTCGGCGACGCCGGCCCGGCACGGGAACTGCTCACCGCCTTCGCGACACGGCTGGGACTCCCGGCCGGTCAGGTCGTGCCGGCCTATGAGGACCCGCTGGTCCGAATGCGGGAACTCGCCGCGATGCCGCCGGGCGATCCCGGAACCGACCCCACCCTGCCCGCCGCACGGTCGTTCGCGCAGGCCGAGGTCGCCGTCGACGCCGATTCGGCGGACGGTGACGACGACGAGAGCCTCGCGCCGACAACGGATTCCGTCCGACGCAGACGAGCCCTGATCGAGCGGCTCGACGCCGCCGTCACCCAGCCGAGTGCGCACGTGTTGCCGCTGAGCCGCTCGGAGGACCGGACCGCGTGGCAGAGCGCGGTGTGGACGACCCGGCGGGGGCGGATCGTCCTGACCCCCGGCACCTCACCGGCCGGCTTGCGGCTGCCGCTCAACTCGCTGTCGTGGGGTCCGGCCCCGACGCTGTTCGAAGCCGATCCGTCCGCGCGCCACGACGACCTGCCGACCGACCCGTCGGCGGCGCTGGGGCACACCGTCCGCGAGGTGGACCCCGCGCAGTTCCTGCCCCGTACCGCCCTCGTCGCGGAGATCCGCGGCGATGTGGTCCACGTGTTCATGCCGCCGACCTCGACCCTGGAGGAGTATCTCGCGATCGTCGAACTCGTCGAGGACGCCGCCGCCGCGGTGTCGACGCCGGTGGTCGTCGAGGGGTACGGACCGCCCGCCGATCCGCGTCTCGTGTCGTTGTCGGTGACCCCGGACCCGGGGGTCGTCGAGGTCAACATCCAGCCGACCGGCAGTTTCGCCGAGCAGTCCGAGCTGCTCGAATCGCTCTACGACCATGCCCGACACGTGCGACTGGGCACCGAGAGTTTCGATCTGGACGGCAGCCACGGTGGTACGGGCGGCGGCAACCACATCACCCTCGGCGGCGTCACGCCCGCCGATTCGCCGATGCTGCGCCGTCCCGACCTGCTGGTGTCGATGCTGACCTACTGGCAACGTCATCCCGCGCTGTCGTACCTGTTCTCCGGCCGGTTCATCGGCACCACCTCGCAGGCGCCGCGCGTCGACGAGGGTCGAGAGTCCTCGCTCTACGAGCTGGAGATCGCCTTCGCCGAGATCGACCGGCTCGCGGTCAAGAATTCTGGCGATGGTGCCCGGGCCGGCGGACGGTTCGACGGCGCGCCCCCGAACCCCTGGGTCACCGACCGGGCGCTGCGGCATCTGCTCACCGACATCACCGGCAACACGCACCGGGCCGAGTTCTGCATCGACAAGCTCTACAGTCCGGACTCGGTGCGCGGCCGGCTGGGCCTGCTGGAGCTGCGGGCGTTCGAGATGCCGCCCCACCACCGGATGGCGATGGTGCAGTCGCTGCTGGTGCGCAGCCTGGTGTCCTGGTTCTGGGAGAAGCCCTACCGGGCCCGGCTGATCCGCCACGGCGGCGACCTGCACGGCAAACACCTGTTGCCGCACTACGTCATCGCCGACATCGCGCTGGTCGCCGAGGAGCTCCGCGAGGCCGGCTATCCGTTCGAGACCGCCTGGCTGGACCCGTTCACCGAGTTCCGCTTCCCGCGTCTGGGGACCGTGCAGATCCGGGACCAGGAGATCGAGCTGCGCGGTGCCATCGAGCCGTGGAACACGTTGGGGGAGGAGGCAACCGGAACGGGCACGGCCCGGTACGTCGACTCCTCTGTCGAGCGCGTGCAGGTGCGCGTCCTGGGTGGTGAGGACGACCGTTACCTGTTGACCTGCAACGGTTTCCCGATCCCACTGCGTGCCACCGGCCGCACCGGTGAACGCGTCGCCGGCATCCGGTTCCGGGCCTGGCAGCCGCCGAGCTCGCTGCACCCGACGATCACCATCGACACCCCGCTCACCTTCGACCTGATCGACACGGTCAACGGCCGGTCGGTGGGCGGTGCCACCTACCACGTCGTGCATCCCGGAGGACGTGCCTACGATCGGCCGCCGGTGAACGCGGTCGAGGCCGAGTCCCGGCGCAACGGGCGGTTCGAGGCGGCCGGTCACACGACCGGCACCGTCGACGTAGGGCTGTTGCGGGAACGACAGTCGCGGCAGGCCACCGACTTCGGGGTGCCCGGGATCCTCGACCTCCGGCGGGCACGTACAGTTCTTCGGTGACCTCTTCGCCGGGCAACGCTTCCGCGGTGTTCGACCGCTACCGCGCCGAGGGCCACACTCTCTTCGATCCCGACCGTCTGACCCGTCTGGCCGCATCCGCGGACCGGCCGGCCGACTCCTACGACGAGCTCCTGGAAGCCGACGGCGCGATCCGTCCGGCGTGGGCCGACCTGGCCCGCATCTACCAGCTGCGCGGTCCGGACCGCCTCCGCGACTCCGCGGCCCGGCTGGCCGCAGCGGTCAGCGACGACGGCGTGGTCTACAACGAGTTCGACGGTCAGCACACCGTGACCCGCGACTGGGATGTCGACGCGGTGCCGCTGGTGATCGACGGCGTCGAATGGGCCGAACTCGAGAAGGCCATCACGCAGCGGTCGATGCTGCTCGACCTGCTCCTGCGTGACCTCTACCGCGATCAGAAGACGATCGCGGCCGGTCTGGTCGCGCCCGAGATGGTCTTCGGCCATCCCGGTTACATCCGCAAGGCCGCCCGACTCGAGGTCGCCGGGCCGCACGCGCTGTTCCTGCACGCGGTCGACATCTCGCGTACCGCCGACGGCCGGTTCGTCGCCTACCGGGACCGCACCCAGGCGCCGTCGGGGATCGGATACGCGATCGTCGGGCGGCGGCTGATGTCGAAGACCTTCCCGCAGCTGTTCCAGGCATGCGCACCGCGGCCGATGACCACCTTTGCCGGCACTATGCGGCTGGCGCTCACCGAGTACGCGCCGCCCGGGGTCGACGACCCGACGGTGGCGGTCCTCAGTCCCGGCAGCATGTCCGAGACCGCCTTCGACCAGGCCTACCTCGCGTCGGTGCTCGGCTTCCCCCTCGTCGAGGGCGCCGACCTCACCGTCCGGGACGGCGCGGTCTACATGCGCTCGCTGGGTCGCTACAAGCGGGTGGACGTCCTGCTGCGACGGGTCGACGCCGCCTACTCCGATCCACTGGACCTGCGGACGGACTCCCAGCTCGGCGTCGCCGGGCTGGTCGAGGCGATCTCGCGCGGCACGGTGACGGTCCTCAACACCCTCGGCTCGGGGGTGCTGGAGAACCCGGCGCTGCACACCGTGCTGGAACGTCTCGCACCCGTCCTGCTCGACGAGGACCTGCGGCTGGGCTCGGTCACCACGTACTGGGCCGGAGATCCGTTGCAGCGCAGTCTGATCCGTGATCGACTGGACACCCTGGTCCTGACGAACACGAGTACGGGGGAGGAGTTCATCGGCCCGTTGCTCGCCGCGACCGATCGCGCCGACCTCGCCGCCCGGATCGAGGCCCAGACCTGGCAGTGGGTGGCCCGCGAGCTCGAGGCGTTCTCGGTGGCCCCGACGATCACCCCCGGCAGCGGTCCCGTTGAATCGATCGCGACGCTGCGGGCGGCGCCGGTGTCGGTGCGCGCGTTCAGCGTGGCGCAGGGTCCCGGGTACGCGGTCATGCCGGGCGGCCTGGGGGCCGTTCTCGCCGACGGGGTCGCCGGCGCCGCCCACCACGTGGTGGCCGCCAAGGACGTGTGGGTCACCAGCACCGAGGTGGGCGGGCACGTGTCGCGGCGTTCGGAGACACGCGGTGAGCCGGCCGGGGAGGTCGTCGCGGGCACGTCGGCGGGTCGCCCGGTGACCCGGGAGTACTCCGACGTCGCGGCCGCGGCCAGTCCGCGCGTCCTGGCGGACCTGTTCTGGCTGGGCCGCTACGGGGAGCGCACCGAGCTCGTGACCCGCCTGGCCAAGGTGTCCCGCGAGCGTTATCAGGACTTCCAGTACAGGCCATGGATGTCGGGCACGCCGGCGGTGCCGCTGCTGTTGCACGCGGTCGCCACGGTGACGGGCACCGCGCGCTACCTGGACACCGCCGACCTGCTGTTGCCGGGTTCGGACCGGCCGCCGTCACCCGATCAGGTCAACGAGGCGATCGAGAAGATCGCCGACCTGACCGTGTCGCGATCGGTGCCCGGGACCATCGCCTACTCGGTCGACCGGCTGATCAGTACGGTCCGGGCGGTCCGTGACCAGATGTCCACGAGCACCTGGATGGTGCTCGCGCCGGTCGAACGGATCATGGCGAGCACGACCCGGCTGGTCCTCCGGTCGCGCGCGGACGCCGGGGCGGGCGACGCCGCGCTGGACCTAGGACCCGATCTGGCCCGCGCGCACGACGAGATCCTGCACGGCGTCCTGGCGCTGACCGGGCTGCAGGCCGAGTCGATGGTGCACGATCCGGCCTGGATGTTCATGGACGTCGGCCGACGCATCGAACGGGCCGTCACCCTCGCCGACCTCACGCTCGCGATGTTCGCCGACGCGCAGGACACCGACGTCGAGCAGGCGCTGCTGGAGTCGTACCTGGTGGCCAACGAATCGTCGGTGATCTACCGTCGCCGCAACCGCGGGCTGTATCAGGCGGCCAGTGTCGCCGAGCTGCTGCTGTTCGACCCGACCAATCCCCGGTCGATGATCTTCTGCCTCGACAAGATGAACGCCGACCTGTCGTCCGTACCGGAGACCCTGCGGTCGGCCGGCGCCGAACGGGCCGTGCAGGACATGATCGCCGAACTGCGCCGCGGCGACCCCGCCGACCTCGTGCGGGTCGACGCCGACCGGAGGCGCCCGGAACTCGTCGAACTGATGACGACCCTGCGCACCGGGGCGCGCGAACTCTCCGATCTGCTCACCCGGACCCGCTTCGCCACCCCGCGCCAGGCGCGACCGATCTGGGCCGGTGGGGAATCGTGAGCGCGCGCGTCTACCGTGTGCTGCACCGGACCAGCTACACCTACGACGACGACGTGTCGTCCTCGTACGGGCGCTGCCATCTGACCCCGCGCGACCTGCCCGGCCAGCGCGTGCACTCGACGTCGGTCGAGATCGAACCCGAACCCGACGACCGGTCGACGGGGCTCGACGTCTACGGCAACCACGACAGCTATTTCCACGTCCGGACCGCGCACCGCGAGCTGACCGTGACCGCGCGGTCGGTCGTCGAGGTGGATCCCGTTGACCCGGGCGTCCTCCTGAGTCCGGCGGCCCGGGGTCCGTGGGAACAGGCGCGACCGTGTGTGGTCGACGGGCGGGACAGCGCCCTGGCCGCCGAGTTCGTCCTCGATCTCGACCCGCCGGAGATCACCCCCGCGGTACGCGACTACGCCGCCGGCATCTTCACCCCCGGTCGGCCGCTGGCGGAGGCGGTCATCGATCTGACGTCGCGGATCTTCACCGACTTCACCTACCGGTCCGGGTCGACAGCCATCTCCACCCGGGTCGACACCGTCCTGCAGCGTCGCGAGGGCGTCTGCCAGGACTTCGCCCGGATCGCGATCGCCTGTCTGCGGTCACAGGGTCTCGCCGCGCGGTACGAGTCGGGATATCTCGCGACCGAGCCGCCGCCCGGCAAGGAAAAGGTCTTCGGTGCCGACGCCAGTCACGCCTGGGCGGCCGTCTGGATGCCCGACGGCCGCTGGCTGTCGTTCGATCCGACCAACGACAAGCTGGTCGACGAACGCCACGTCACACTGGCGTGGGGGCGGGATTACGACGACGTGCCGCCTCTCCGAGGGGTCATCTACACCGATTCCACGAAGAGCCGGATCGACGTGTCGGTCGACGTCCGGCCGACAGATGACCTCACCGCGGGCTGAACCGGGCACATCGGACTCGCTTGCTCGGTAAGTCGCTGTGCCACAGTGTTTTCGGCGCACGTTTTCGGGCTATACCGGTAACGACGTGGTACAGATGGACGAACGCGCTGTTGCGACAACGTTGCAACGGGTAGGTTGGTTGGCGACATGACGGTCATTACGGAAAGCCGCATCACCAGCGTGGTGCGGGCGGCAGAGGCGCTGCTGTCACACCGCGCCGGATCAGCAGTGGTTCTCGACGATCCCGAGGACCTCGGCGGCAGCGGACGCACCACGGTCGTTCGGGTCCGCGTCGCCCAGAACCCCCTCAGCCTGGACCGCTCACTGGTGATCAAGGCCCTTCCCGAACACGAGGACCCACAGGCCTTCCACCGGGAGATCGCGTCGTACAAGTACGCGACCGCCCTGCCGAACGAATCGCGCCCGGGGCCGCAACTGATCGCCTCCGACACCGATCTCCGCATCATGGTGCTCTCCGACCTCGGCCACGGCCGGACGATGCTCGAGTACCTGGCCGGCGTCGACCCGGTCGAGACCTCACGTGCTGTCAGTGCCTGGGGCCAGGCACTCGGCCGGATGCACGCGGCGACGGTCGGCGGCGAGGGCGACTTCCTCGCGCTGCTGCGGCGCGGACCGTCGGGTATGCAGGGACGCGACATCCTGCGCGACGAGGCGTTGCGGTCGATCGACTCGGTGGTGGGGCACGCGGCCGCGCTCGACGTCGAGGTCCCCGAGCAGGTGGTGGAGTCGTTGCGTACCGCGGCGACGCTGTTCGACGAGGGCGATCACCGCGCATTCAGTCCGTCGGATGTCGGGCCCGAGAACATCCTGCTCAACGACGACGGCGTGCAGTTCATGGACTACGAGTGGGGCGGCTTCCGCGACGCCACCCTCGACATCGCCTACGCGCTCGTGACCATCACCGCGCAGCTTCCGCCCCGGACCACTGCCCGGGCCACCGACCTCGAGGTCTCGATGGTCGACGCCTGGCGCTCGGAGGTGCACTCGATCTGGCCGGCGCTCGCCCATGAGCGGGAGATGCAGCGCAAGGTGCTGCTCGCCCGTCAGCTGTGGGTGTGGCTGTCGACGGTGTGGATGCTGCCGAGCGACCCGCTGGCTCCCACCGGCCCGGACGCGGACGTCGAAGCGCCCGACTTCGAGCCGGCCGACGTCACTGCCGCCGGCTTCACGCATGACTGGGCGCTGCACACGAACGACCCCCGCGTGATCGTCAGCCGCTGGACCGACCTCGCCGCCGCCGCGGGACGCGCGGGCGACGAGGAGATCGCGGTGTTCGCGACCGCGATGGGCGTCGCGCTGCAGCGCATCTGGCTGGCCTGACACGCTCGTGGACGGACTGTTCGACCCACCCGACGATCCTCGGGCCGGCTCCGACGGGCATGGCAACGCCGGTGGTCTCACCGCACCACCGGCCCCGACCGCACCCCTGGCGGTCCGCATGCGGCCGCAGACCCTCGACGAGATCGTCGGACAGCAGCACCTGCTTGGTACCGGTTCGCCGCTGCGCAGGCTGATCAGTGGCTCGGGCGCGGCGTCGGTGCTGCTCTACGGGCCGCCCGGAACCGGCAAGACCACCATGGCCTCGCTCATCGCGCGCGCCACCGGCGGCCGCTTCGAGGCCCTGTCCGCGCTGTCGGCGGGGGTCAAGGAGGTGCGCGCAGTCATCGACGTGGCCCGGCGCCGGCTCATCGGTGACGGCAAGAACGGCGGTCAGCAGACGGTCCTGTTCATCGACGAGGTCCATCGGTTCTCGAAGACCCAGCAGGACGCGTTGCTCGACGCCGTGGAGAACCGGATCGTGCTGCTCGTCGCGGCCACGACCGAGAACCCGTCGTTCTCGGTGGTCGCGCCGCTGCTGTCGCGGTCGCTGGTCCTGCAGCTGCGGTCGCTGACCGATGCCGACATCCGGGAGGTGCTGACTCGTGCGGTCGCCGACCCGCGTGGGCTCGACGGCAAGGTCGAGGTGACCGACGCCGCCTACGACCACCTCGTCGCGGTGTCCGGTGGGGACGCGCGCCGGGCGCTGACCGCGCTGGAGGCCAGCGCCGACGCCACCGACCGGATCGACCTCGCCGATGTGGAGACCGCGATCGACCGCGCCGCCGTCCGGTACGACCGGGACGGCGACCAGCACTACGACGTGACGAGTGCTTTCATCAAGTCCATCCGGGGTTCCGACGTCGACGCCGCCGTCCACTATCTCGCCCGCATGATCGCGGCCGGGGAGGACCCGCGGTTCATCGCGCGGCGCCTCATGATCCACGCCAGCGAGGACATCGGCATGGCCGACCCGACGGCCCTGCAGACCGCGGTCGCGGCCGCTCAGGTCGTGAACCTCGTCGGGATGCCGGAGGCCAAACTCGCGCTCACACAGGCCACCATCCACCTCGCGACGGCACCGAAGTCGGCGGGCGTGGTGTCGGCGATCGGCGCGGCCCTCGCCGATGTCGGGTCGGGCAAGGCCGGCGCGGTTCCGGCCCATCTGCGTGACAGTCACTATCCGGGGGCCAAGAAGCTCGGTAGCGGTGTCGCATACCGATATCCGCACGATGATCCCGACGGGGTTGTGCCGCAACAGTATCCGCCCGACGACCTGGTCGGCCGGGACTACTACGAGCCCACCGACCATGGGCTGGAACGCGAAATCGGGCCGCGGGTCGCGAAGTTGCGATCGATCGTGCGTGGCGCGGTGTCGCGGCGCCGGTCGCGCTGACCGTCCGTGGGGCGTTTCCCCAGTGCAGAGTCCCTGCGCCCCCGGCGACTCGCCGACGGTAGGCTGGGATGTCGCGACAAACAACGGCCGCTACCACCGAACGGCTGGGACCACCAACGGCTAGGACGAAACCCACAGTGCAGACGCATGACATCCGGAAGCGCTTTCTGGACCACTTCATCAAAGCCGGGCACACCGAGGTGCCGAGCGCTTCGCTGCTCCTCGACGACCCCAATCTGTTGTTCGTCAATGCCGGCATGGTCCCGTTCAAGCCGTTCTTCCTGGGTGAGCAGACGCCCCCGTACTCGCGGGCGACCAGCGTGCAGAAGTGCGTCCGCACCCTCGACATCGACGAGGTCGGCATCACCACCCGCCACAACACCTTCTTCCAGATGGCGGGCAACTTCTCCTTCGGCGACTACTTCAAGCGCGAGGCCATCACCTTCGCCTGGACGCTGCTGACCAACAGCGTCGACGACGGCGGTTTCGGTATCGACCCGCAGAAGCTGTGGCCGACGGTCTATCTCGACGACGACGAGGCCGAGGCCATCTGGCGCGACGAGATCGGCGTGCCGGCCGAGCGCATCCAGCGACGGGGCATGAAGGACAACTACTGGTCGATGGGCGTCCCGGGTCCCTGCGGGCCGTGCTCGGAGATCTTCTACGACCGCGGACCCGAGTACGGCGTCGAGGGTGGGCCGGAGGCCGACGAGGACCGCTACATCGAGATCTGGAATCTCGTCTTCATGCAGAACGTCCGCGGTCCCGGGGGCGGCAAGGACAACTACGAGATCCTGGGCCCGCTGCCCAAGCAGAACATCGACACCGGCATGGGCGTCGAGCGCGTGGCCTGCATCCTGCAGGGCGTCGACAACGTGTACGAGACCGACCTGTGCAAGCCGATCATCGACCTCGCCGCGGAACTGTCCGGACGTGCATACGCCGCCGGTTCGCATGCCGACGACGTCCGGTTCCGCGTCGTCGCCGACCACGCGCGGACCTCGGCGATGCTGATCGGCGACGGCGTGCTGCCCGGCAATGACGGCCGCGGTTACGTCCTGCGCCGCCTGCTGCGTCGTGTCGTCCGGTCGATGCGGCTGCTCGGCGCCGGTGACAATCAGCCGACCATGGGCACGATCATCGGCAAGGTCATCGACCTGATGTCACCGTCATACCCCGAGCTGGAGACGCAGCGCCGGCACATCGTCGACGTGGCCGTGGGCGAGGAGACCTCCTTCTCCAAGACCCTGGCCGCGGGGTCGAAGCTGTTCGCCGACGCGGCGACCGCCACCAAGAGTGCGTCGCGTACGACCATCACCGGTTCCGACGCCTTCACGCTGCACGACACCTACGGCTTCCCGATCGACCTCACCCTGGAGATGGCCGCCGAGGCCGGTCTCTCGGTGGATCAGGACGGCTTCACCGCCCTGATGGCCGAGCAGAAGCAACGCGCCAAGGCCGACGCGACCGCCCGCAAGACCGGGCACGCCGACCTGAGCGTCTACCGGGACTTCCTCGATCGCGGGCCGACCGAGTTCACCGGCTTCGACGAGCTGGTGTCGGAGGCGCGGGTGCTCGGCCTCGTCGCCGACGGCGCACGGCTGCCGGCGGCGTCGGCCGGCCAGGAACTGACGGTCGTCCTCGACCGCACCCCGCTCTACGCCGAATCCGGTGGCCAGATGGCCGACGTCGGCACCATCACGACCGGGTCGGGAGTGCGCATGTCGGTCACCGACGTGCAGAAGGTCGGCAAGTCGGTGTGGCTGCACAAGGTCCGCATCGACGAGGGGGAGATCGAGGAGGGCGACGAGGTCCTCGCGGCGGTCGACACCGCGTGGCGTCACGGCGCCACGCAGGGCCATTCCGGCACCCACATGGTCCACGCCGCGCTGCGCGAGGTCCTCGGCCCCGGCGCGACGCAGGCCGGTTCGCTGAACCGGCCCGGTTACCTGCGCTTCGACTTCAACGCCAGCGGCCCGGTGACCGAGGCCCAGCGACGCGAGATCGAGGAGATCAGCAACGCCGCGGTCGAGGCGAACTATCAGGTCAACACGTTCGAGACGGGTCTGTCCGAGGCCAAGGCGATGGGCGCGATGGCGCTCTTCGGCGAGAACTACGGTGACGTCGTCCGCGTGGTGGAGATCGGCGGGCCGTTCTCCATGGAGCTGTGCGGCGGTACGCACGTGGCGTCGTCATCGCAGATCGGACCGATCACGCTGATCGGGGAGTCCTCGGTCGGTTCGGGTGTCCGGCGCGTCGAGGCCTACGTCGGCATGGACTCGTTCCGGTTCCTGTCGAAGGAGCGTGCGTTGCTGGCCGGCCTGGCGTCGTCGCTCAAGGTCCCGTCGGAAGAGGTGCCCGGCCGGGTCGAGCAGCTCGTCACCAAGCTGCGTGACGCGGAGAAGGAACTCGAGCGGGTACGTGCCGAGGCGGCCCGGGCCGCGGTGTCCGGTCTCCTCGACACGGCGACGACCGTCGGTGCCACCCTCGTCGTCGAGGGACGGGTGCCGGGCCTCGACGCCAACGGGTTGCGCTCGGTGGTGACCGACCTCCGCGGCCGGGTCGCCGACCGCCAGGCGGTGATCGCGCTGTTCTCGCCGAGCGGTGACGGACCGGATGCCAAGGTGCCGTTCGTGATCGCCACCACGGCGGCCGCCCGCGACGCCGGGATCAAGGCCGGTGACCTCGTCAAGGAGGTCGCGCCGTTGGTGGGCGGTCGTGGCGGTGGCAAGCCGGATCTGGCCCAGGGCGCGGGCACCGATCCCGCGGGGATCGACGCGGCACTGACGCGAATCCGCGAGTTCGTCGCCTGATGCCGGATCCGCACACCCGGGCCGACGGTCACCAGCGGACCCGCGGGCGACTCCTCGGGATTGACGTCGGAAGCGTCCGGATCGGCGTCGCCGTGTGCGATCCCGACGGCATCCTCGCCACACCGGTCGAAACGGTGCGTCGAACCCCTTCGCGCACAGACGATCTCGACCGCATCGCGGCGCTGGTCACGGAGTACGAGGCCGTCGGCGTGGTCGTGGGGCTACCGAAGACGCTCAAGAACACCGCGGGGGCGGCGGCCGAGACCGCACAGCAATTCGGGGACCGTCTCGCGACCCGGATCGACCCGGTGGCCGTGCATTGGCACGACGAACGTTTCACGACGGTGACCGCACAGCAGGCACTGCACGCCAGCGGCCGGACGGTGAAGTCCTCGCGCGCGGTGATCGACCAGGCCGCGGCGGTCGCTATTCTGCAGGGGTGGTTGGATGCGCGACGGTGAGTCAGGGGAGCCTCCGGTGACCGATGATCGGCGTCGCACCCGGCACCGAGACGGCCAGGGACGCCGTGCCGAGGGCATGGATCCCGAGCGTCTGCGGTACTTCACGCAGTCGGCCGACGGGTCGCCCCACACGCGGCACCGCCGCCGGCGCGCCGGTGGCGAGAATGCCGAACCGGCTCCCCGGCGCCCGGCCCCGCCGAATGTCCCGCCCGCCGAACAGGCGCGGCCGGTATCCGGCACGCCCGGCCCCCGCGCGACGCCGGTCCGCATCCCGCCGGGGCAGCCGCCCACCCCGCCGCCGGTGGCACCACCGCGGCCCGGTCCGCCGCAGCCCGGTCCGCCGCAGCCCGGTCCATCAACGGCTGCCGGGGGTCCGGTCGAAGACGACGTCGACACCGACTTCACCATGGCCCGTCCGGCCGCTCCGGCGCCTCCGGCCCGGGGTCCTCGCCCCGACGAATCTCGTTCTTTCCCGGACGATCACGCCGCGGAGGAGTTCACCGCTGCCGACTACGAGCCGGCGGGTCACGGGGCAGAACGCCATGACGCCGAGCTGTACGACACCGGGCGCTACGACACCGGTGGCCACGACGCCGGGCGTTTCGAGACCGGGCGTTTCGAGACGCCGGGCACCGCACGCCCGATCCGCGACGACGATCGCGTCGCCCGACGAGACCGGCGCTTCGACGAGCACGACGAGCACGACGACTGGTGGCCCGGCGCCGACGACACCGAACCCGACCAGCAACAGCGCCGTACGCCGCGCCGCAAGCGCAGCCGGGGCAAGCGTCGTGCGGTCCTCGCCGTCGCGATCGTCTTCATGCTCGCGCTGATCACCGGGGTCGGCTACTACGGTGTGCGCGCCACCGGCCTGCTCGAGTCGCGCAAGGACTACACCAACGCCGCCGGTTCCGGCGATGTCGTCGTCGACATCCCGGACAACTCCACGCTCGCCGACTTCGGCCGCATCCTCGTCGACGCCGACGTGGTGGGCAGCGTGCGGGCGTTCGTCGACGCCGCCGGTGGACAGCCGATGTCCGGCGGCCTCTACAAGATGCGCACCCAGATCCCGGCCACCACGGCCGTGGAGATGCTGACCGCCGACGGCGCCGTGCACCGCGTCGGGCGGGTGGTGATCCCGCCAGGGCTGCAGCTCGATTCGAAGACCGGTATCGACGGCAAGGTCACCCCGGGCATCTTCCAGCTCATCGAGAACGCCACGTCGTTCTCGTTCAACGGGCAGCAGGAGGGGGTGACGGTTGCCGACCTCGAGAAGGCCGCCGCCGAAACCACCCCGGCCGAGCTCGGTGTGCCCGCGTGGGCCGAACAGAACGTCGCCGAGATGACGGGCGATCACCGCCGGATCGAGGGGCTCATCGCGCCGACCACCTGGGAGCGCATCGAACCCGATCACACCGCCACGCAGATCCTGCGGGAGATGATCTCCAGCAGCGCGACGATGTTCGAACAATGGGGACTGCTCGACCGCAACAACTCCGGACTCGAGCCGTACGACACCCTGATCGCGGCGTCGATCGTCGAGCGCGAGGTCCGGCATGTCGAGGATGCGCCGAAGGTGGCGCGGGTCATCCGTAACCGCCTCGACCGCGACCAGCTGCTGCAGATGGATTCGACGCAGAACTACACGGCCGACATCACGAACATCGATGTCCACGGCGAGGCGTACAAGAACGACAACGAGTGGAACACCTACCGGTACAAGGGGTTGCCGCCCACGCCCATCGCGGCGGTCGGCGTGCCCGCCCTGGAGGCGATGCTCGACCCGGCGCCCGGCGGATGGCTGTACTTCGTCACCGTCGACACCGCCGGGACCACGTTGTTCGCGAACACCTTCGAAGATCACATCCGCAACCGCCAGGTCGCCTGCCGCAACAAGCTGGTGGCCACCGGCTGCAGCCAGTGAGCAGCGGACCCGCCATGAACACCGTGCCCGCCGACGTCCGCTCACCGCACGGTGACCACCGTCGGGCCGCGGTTCTGGGGTCGCCGATCACGCACTCGCGCTCGCCGCGTGTCCATCTGGCCGCCTACCGGGCACTCGGGCTGGTCGACTGGCGGTACGACCGGATCGAGTGCACCGCCGACCGTCTGCCCGAGATCGTCTCGGGAGCCGACGCCGACTTCATCGGGTTCTCGGTCACCATGCCCAACAAACGCGCTGCCCTCGAGTTCGCCACCGAACGCACCGAACGCGCCGAACTGGTGGGGTCGGCCAACACCCTGGTGCGCGTGGCGACCGGCTGGCGCGCGGACTGCACCGACATCGACGGCGTATCTGGAGCGCTCACCGACCTCGGGGTCGACGCGGACCCGGCCGCCGGGACCTCGCCGGTCGCCGTGGTCGTCGGAGCGGGTGGCACGGCACTTCCGACCATCATGGCGCTCGCCGAGACGGGCATCACCGACGTCACGGTGGTCGCCCGCGACGCCGGCCGGGCCGCGCCCGTCCTCGAACTGTGTGAGCGGTTGCGGATGAACGGAGACATCGTCCCCTTCGAACCCACCGAGGCGCTGGCCCGAAGGTGTCGCGAGTCCGCGGTCGTCGTGTCGACGGTGCCGGCCGACGCGGCCGTGGTCCTGGCGCCCGCCGTGGCGCGGGCACGCAAGGTCGTGGACGTGATCTACGACCCCTGGCCGACTCCGCTCGCGTCCGCGGTCGTCGCGGCCGGTGGAACCGTGGTCGGTGGTCTGGTCATGCTCGTCAATCAGGCATTCCGACAGGTCGAGCAGTTCACCGGGCTGCCCGCACCCCGCGACGTGATGGTCGCGGCACTCACCGCCGACTGATTCCGGGCGAGCTCCGACTCCGTCCACAGGACGTGCCGGTTGTGGACGGGCGAACAGTACCGATCAACCACCCCGACATGCTCGACGGATGACCGAGTGCGTGATCCTGATCTGGCTGTCGGTCGTCGCGGTGACCGACGCCGACACCCGCCGGATCCCGAACGTGCTCGTCTGGCCCGGGATCTGCGGTGCGGTGGGCGCGTGCGCAGTCGACCCCGGCGCGGCGGTGGCCGCGCTCGTCGCCGCAGCCCCGTACGCGCTCGCCTTCGGGATGCGATGGTGCGGCGGTGGGGACGTCAAGCTCGCCATCGCGTGCGGCGCGCTCGCCGTACGGTGGGACGCCGCCCTGCTCGTGGTGACGCTCGCCTCGGTCATCGCGGTGGGCACGGTGGTCGGCGATCGCTTCGGTCGCCGCGGCGCCGCGGGCAACGGGTCTCATCCGCACGGACCCGCGCTCGCCGCTGCCACGATCGTCGTCGCCGGTCTGTTGTGACGCGTGCTACGCGTGGTTCGGCGGCGCCGCCGTCGGACCGGGCTCGGCAGCATGGAACAATCGATCACTGTGTTGCGCTGGATAACTGCCGGAGAATCCCACGGTCCCGCCCTGGTCGCCATCGTCGAGGGCATGGTGGCCGGTGTCGAGGTCACCTCGTCCGACATCGCCGGGCAACTGGCACGCCGCCGGCTCGGCTACGGCCGCGGTGCGCGGATGAAGTTCGAGGCCGACCAGGTCACCGTGCTCGGCGGGGTTCGTCACGGCCAGACCATGGGCGGCCCGGTCGCGATCGAGATCGGCAACACCGAGTGGCCCAAGTGGGAGACGGTGATGGCCGCCGACCCAGTGGACGCGGCCGAACTCGAGGGAAGCGCCCGTAACGCACCGCTGACGCGTCCCCGCCCCGGGCACGCGGACTACTCCGGCATGCTCAAGTACGGCTTCGACGACGCCCGTCCGGTGCTCGAGCGCGCGAGCGCCCGCGAGACCGCCGCGCGTGTCGCCGCGGGCACGGTCGCCCGCAACTTCCTCCGCCAGGTACTGGGCGTCGACGTCATCTCCCATGTCATCTCCATCGGCGCGAGCGATCCCTATGTCGGCCCGCCGCCGCGCATCGCCGACCTCGAGGCCATCGACGCCAGTCCGGTCCGGGCGTTCGACGCCGACGCCGAGAAGTCCATGATCGCCGAGATCGAGGCGGCGAAGAAGGACGGCGACACCCTCGGCGGCGTGGTCGAGATCGTCGCCACGGGGGTGCCCGTCGGCCTCGGCTCGCACGTCAGCGGCGACACCCGGCTGGACGCCAAGCTGGCGGCCGCGCTGATGGGCATCCAGGCGATCAAGGGTGTGGAGGTCGGCGACGGCTTCACCACCGCCCGCCGGCGTGGCAGTGCGGCCCACGACGAGATGGTGCCCGGTGCCGACGGTGTCCTGCGATCGACCAACCGCGCGGGCGGACTCGAGGGCGGCATGACCAATGGCGAGGACCTGCGCGTGCGCATCGCGATGAAGCCGATCTCGACGGTGCCGCGTGCGTTGTCCACGATCGACATGTCGACCGGGGAGACGGCCAGCGCCATCCATCAGCGTTCCGACGTCTGTGCCGTGCCCGCGGCGGGCGTCGTCGCCGAGGCGATGGTCGCGCTCGTCGTGGCCCAGGCCGCTCTCGAGAAGTTCGGCGGCGACTCGGTGACCGAGACCGGCGCGAACCTCGCCGCCTACCGGGCTGCCGTCGACGCGCGTCCGCCCCGGGCATGACCCAGCCCCCGGCACCCCCGACCCCGACGCGTCCGACGACCGGTCGCCGCCCGGCGGCCGTACTGATCGGTTTCATGGGAGCCGGGAAGTCCACCGTCGGTCGTATGCTCGCCGACCGGCTCGGCGTCGACTTCATCGACACCGACATCGAACTCGTCCGGCGCACCGGCCGCAGCATCCCGGAGATCTTCGAATCCGGCGGTCTCGAGGGGTTCCGGAAGATCGAGGCCAACGTCGTCACCGATGTCCTGGACAACCATGGCGGGGTGGTGTCGCTCGGCGGCGGCGCGGTGACGACCGCCGGGATCCGCGAGGCACTGGCCGACCAGCGCGTCGTGTACCTGCGGGTGTCGGCCGAGCGCGGGTACGAGCGCGTGTCGGGTACCGACCGTCCGCTCCTGGCGACGGCCGACCCTGCCGCTCGGTACGCCGAACTGCTCGCCGAGCGGACACCCGTCTACGAGGCGGTGTGCACCTTCGACGTCGACGCCGACCCCGACCCCGACGCGGTGGCCGACGCCGTGGTCGTCCAACTGGCCCGTGAACTGATGTGAGGAAGCCGAGTATCACCGTGAACGAACAGGCAGCGAACGAACCCATCGCCATCCGGGTCAACGCCGGCGCACCGTACGACGTGACCATCGGCCGGGGACTCCTGGGTGAGGTGGCCGCGGCCGCGCAGGGCGCCGACCGCATCGCGATCCTGTATCAGCCGCCGCTGGCCAAGACCGCCGAACAGATCCGAGAGTATCTGGCGGACAAGGGGTTCGACGCCCATCGCGTCGAGATCCCCGACGCCGAGGCCGGCAAGGACCTGTCGGTCGCGTCGTTCTGCTGGGAGGTGTTCGGCCGGATCGGTCTCAAACGCAACGACAAGGTCATCAGCCTCGGCGGGGGAGCCGCCACCGACCTCGCCGGGTTCGTCGCGGCGACCTGGATGCGCGGCATCGGGGTCATCCACATCCCGACGACCCTGCTGGCGATGGTCGACGCCGCCGTGGGCGGCAAGACCGGCATCAACACCGAGGCGGGCAAGAACCTCGTTGGTTCGTTCCACGAACCCGACGCCGTCCTGATCGACACCGGCACGCTGGAGACCGTCCCGCGCAACGAGATCGTCGCCGGACTCGCCGAGGTCATCAAGACCGGGTTCATCGCCGATCCGACGATCCTCGACATCATCGAGGCCGACCCCGAGGCCGCCCTCGACCCGACGTCGCCGGTACTGCCCGATCTCATCCGGCGCTCGGTGCAGGTCAAGGCCGACGTGGTGTCGGCCGACCTCAAGGAGTCGTCGCTGCGCGAGATCCTCAACTACGGGCACACTCTCGGCCACGCGATCGAGCGCCGCGAGCGTTACCGCTGGCGTCACGGCGCGGCGGTGTCGGTGGGTCTCGTGTTCGCTGCCGAACTCTCGCGCCTGGCCGGCCGCCTCGACGACGCCACGGCGGATCGGCACAAGGCGATCCTGGATCTCGTGGGGTTGCCGACGACCTATGACCCGGATGCGTTCGCCGATCTCCTGCAGGGGATGGCAGGGGACAAGAAGAACCGTTCCGGCGTACTGCGTTTCGTCGTGCTCGACGGACTCGCCAAGCCGGGCCGGCTCGAAGGTCCCGACCCCGGATTGATCGCCGCTGCCTACTCGGCAGTGGCCGGTGGCTCAGCGGAGAAGAGCACCTCGATTTTGCTCTGAGGCGAGGTCCTGGATTAAATCCCTGCTTCCTGATCCGAAAAAGCCCATAACCCCTGCTCCCTAATCCGAAAGAACGACATAACCATTGCCCCCTGAGGTGCGAGGAGCGCAAGCGACGAGCCACGAAGGGCCTGGTGAGACACGTTGCGAAGCCCTTCGTGGCTCGCTTCGCTCGCACCTCAGGGAGCAGAGATGTGGATGCTGAAGAGTGTTCTTTCGTAGTCCACGACGGCCGCGAGGACGCAGATACTGAGGTGCGAGGAGCGATAGACGGTATGAGGGCCTTGGGGCCGAAGGCCTCAAGCTGCAAACACATCGTGGGTTGCTGCTGCTGAGTTCACACT
>NZ_JBHUXZ010000006.1:140537-193074 GCF_042668985.1 Gordonia sp. NPDC057258 | reverse complement strand
GCTGGTCGGTTTGTCGCCGGCTGGCGCCGGCACGATCACCCTTTTAGAACATGTTCTAGTCTTGCATGCCTTCGCTCCCGGCGGCACCCATCCGGGTGGTGTCCCCAAGAATGTGGACACGCCAGCTGTCAGATCGGGACCAGTTGGTGCAGTTTCGCACTCCGACGGGTGATATGTCCGACTCGGCACGTAGCTTTGGTCGAGGTTTCAGTAACGTGAAGCTGAGTAAAGGCTGAGAGTCTCGCATGTGCCTCGTGGGGGTGTTGGTGAACGACGAGCAGACGACCTTGATCGACGAGGATTCGTCGGAGGGTCATGCAGCGATCCGGGTTGGAATGGTCGACGACCATCGGTCCCCGATCTGGGGAATCGAACGAGTGTTGGACCCGGTTTCGGACATCTCGTTGGTCTGCTCGGCGACGACGGTTGCCGGCGTGCTCAGTGTCATGCAGCTCGACGTGGTCCTGCTGGACCTCCGTCTCGACGACGGCACCACGCCCCGCGAGAACGTCAACGCATTGTCGGCGGCCGGAGTGGCCACCGTCGTGTACACCTCTGGAGAGCATCCGGCGCTGTTGAGATCGGCGGCGCGCGCCGGAGCGCTCGGCGTGGTGCTCAAGTCGGCGGACGAGTCGGTCATCATCGACGCCATCCGGGCGGCCGCCGACGGCCGGGCGGTCCTCACCACAGAATGGGCTGCCGCTATAGACGGCGACCCCGAACTGGCGACTGTCGACCTGTCGCCTCAGTTGCAGAAAGTGTTGGCGCTGTACGCGTCCGGCGAGACGTCGGCCCGAGTCGGGGCTGCTCTCGGGGTCTCCGCGGAGACGGTCAACGAGTACCTCAAGCGGATTCGCCAGAAGTATGCGGACGCCGGGCGGCCGACGCGCACCAAGGTGGATCTCTTCAAGCGTGCCGTCGAAGACGGATGGCTCCCGGTGCCGCAGCGGTACCGGCACGAGGGACGGTCAACACCCGACGGGGCCTGGGGGCGAACGAGACATGGCTGACGGCATGGCCGCGGGAGTCGAGTCCCCATTTCTGGGTCTACCGACAGTTACTACGCCGTCTTAACGTTGAAACAGATTGATTTGGGGCGTCGGGGACACACGAGATAGCGCCGGTCTGAACAGGGGATGGGAACAATGACGGTCACTTCAGATATCTTCCGAGCCGGGACGGCGGCCGCACCGCGGCACGGAGTCGTGCCACGGCAACGTTCCAAGCCGGTTGATTACCTGGTTCCCGTCGAACGCTCAGCGGCAGTGACACGTCCGAGTCTGTCGGACCGGGAGGTCGAGGTTCTGCTCGCCTGGCTAGCCGCCGAGTCCAAAGAAGATGCCGCCGCACGACTCTTCATCTCGGCGTCCACGGTGAGCACGCACCTTGCGCGCATCCGGGCGAAGTACACCGCGGTCGGGCGAAGTGCGCCGACGAAAACCCACCTTTTCGCGCGAGCACTCCAGGACGGTTACACCGGTCTCGACCAGTGGTGAGGCCTGGCCCTCGAATACTGAGCGCTCAGCGCAGGTCGCGTTCGATACGCGGCCAGGTCCGGTACAGGTCGTCCTGCCAGTAACCCCATGAGTGGGTGCCGGTCGGGCGGAAGTTCACCTCGACCGGGACGTCGAGCGCACGCATACGCTCGACCATCTGCCGGGTGCAGATGTCGATGGCGACCTCGATCCCGCCGCCCACGATCGCCTGGTTCGCCAGCGTGAAACCGTCGCCCGCGATACTCGGGTCGGTCAGCTGCTCGTGGACACCCGGTGCTCCCGTCCCGGTCGTCATGTAGACCTTGCTGCCGCGCAGTTTCGCCGCGTTCAGGTACGGATCGTTGGCTCGCCAGCCGGGACCGTCGAGCGGGCCCCACATGTTGGTCATGTCCGCTTGACCGCGGTCCTCGACGACCAATCGGATGTACTGCTGGCCGGCCGGGTCGCTGGTCCGAGCGCACCCGCTGAAGGCGGCGACGGATCGGTACAACCCGGGGGCGGCGATGGCGAGATTGAGCACCGAGGTTCCCGCCATCGAGATCCCCGCGATCGCGTTGACGCCGGTGGTGTCGAACTCGTCGTCGATCAGGGGCGGCAGTTCCTTCGTGAGGAAGGTCTGCCATTTGTTGCGGCCGAGAGCGGGATCGTCGCGCTGCCAGTCGGTGTAGTACGAGTAGGCGCCACCGATCGGGGTGACGACATAAGCGTGCCGGTCGGCGAAGTACCGCTTGTAGGTGGTCCGTGCGTCCCAGGTCGCGGAGTCCTCCCCGCCACCGGCGCCGTTGAGTAGGTACAGGGTGGGTGCCGGCCGGGTCCGATCCCGTGGCGTGAGCACCGTGACCGGGACCGTGCGGTTCATCGAGGCGGAGTGGACGAGCAGCGTCACCTGCTGCGGGTCATCGGTGTAGGAGTCGACGATGCGGGAACCGTCGGGGGACGACGGCGCGGCGATCGCCGGGGCCCCGGGAGCGGTCGCGAGGCCCGCGATGACCGCACCCACCGTCAGCAACCCGGCGAGGACTCGCCACCCGCCGGGATGTCGCTGCCGCTGTTCCCGACGACCGATTCCGTTCACATCGCACCTACTCGTTCTCGAGATCCCGTCGGGCCGGACGCGCCGACGTGCCGGCCCCACAGTCTATGGATCGTCCGCACACAGAAGAACGATACGAGCGGAGATCGCCAGGGCTGTCACCCGAAGGATCGAATTCTCGCCGGCCTAGAGGGCGACCTGGGCCAGGATCGGTGTCGTCGGCTGCGGCGAACCGCCGGCCGGTTCGATGGTGACCGCGAGCACGCTCGACCCACGCACGTCGTCCACCACCACCGGGGCGGTGTCGTCCCCGGGGATCAGTCCGGCCGACACCGGTTGCGGTGCGCCTCCCACCAGCCACAACTGGTAGGTGCTGTCGGCCGGGATCGGCGTGCGCAGGTCCCGCAGGAGCGCGACCGCCTGGTCGGCCGATTCGGACGTCACCACCGCGATGGTGCCCCGGTCGTCGGCCAATGGCTCGACGCTCACGGACGCGTCCGCGGCCGTGAGTACCCCGAGCACCTCACGCTGGGAGTCGCTGAGCGCCGTCGACGAGGTGGACGACTCGGGGGCGGTGGTGCGACCGATGAGCACGCCTGCCCCCAGCGCCACGGCCACGGTCACCGCCGCGGCCGCCAGGATCGCCGTTGCGCGTGCCGGGCGCCGCGCGGTTCCACCCGATCGATGCTGTCCGTGGCGCGAGTCGCGGGGCCGCAATTCGACCGGCGGCGGCGGCGCGAGGTCGCTCTCGCCGGATCGGCCCGTTCCCGCGGGTGCGACCGGCGGGACGGGATCGACCGCGGCGGCCGGGTTCTGCGGGCCCGGATCGATGCCCGAGGGTACGTAGGCCTCCGGGGTCAGCGCCGCACCCTCGAAGACGTGCTGCAGCACCCGGTCCCGGAGTTCGGGCGGTGCGTCGAGCGCATACGTCGTCGCGAAACCCGCCATGGCCGCCTGGATGTCGGCGATCTGGGCGTCGTGTTCCGCCCGCTCGTGGGGTGGAAGTGCGGCGAGTTCTGACTCGACGCGTCTGGTCTCGTCGGGGGTCAGCGCGCCGACGGCGAACAATTCGACGTGGTCGTCGAGCCAGGTGGCCCCGCGGTCCCCGGTCGTATCGGATGTGGTCATTGTGGGATCAGGCGTCCTCGTGCGTCTTCAGGCAGGTTCTCAACCGACGCAGGCCATCTCGAATCCGAGATTTGATGGTGGGCAAGGGGGTATCGGTGTGCCGGGCGACCTCGGGATAGGTCAGGCCCCCGAAATACGACATCTCGATGCAGCTCCGTTGCAGTTCCGTGAGCGTGCCGAGACATGTTCGTAGCGTACGCGCCTCGTCGGTCTGCACAACGACCTCGAGCGGTATGTTCCGCGGTGTCTCCACCGAGACCGCGCCGTACTGCGACATGCGCTGTTGCTGCAGCTCCTCGGATCGGACGCGGTCGACGGCCCGCCGGTGGGCGATGGTCATCATCCATGTGATGACCGAACCGCGCCCGGGCTGGTACTCGCCGGCCTTCTGCCAGTACTGCAGGTACGCCTCCTGGACGATCTCCTCCGCGTACTGACGGTCCCGCACGACGCGGAACGCGAGTCCGTAGATCCGTGAACTCGTGCGGTCGTACAGCGTGGAGAACGCGGTCCGATCGCCTGTCGCGGCTGCGGCCAGCAACTCCCGCAGCATCTGTGCTTCGCCCCCGCGTCCGTGGTGCGCGTCGGTGGCCGCGTTGCCATCGTCCGGTGTCACGGTTCCACGGTAACGAAGACGTAGGGATTTCTCGGGTGATCGTCGATCCCGGGGCTACCGATCGCGAATCCATGGATCACTGACCTGCAGATCACCGGTTGGCGGCGCGGCGGTACAGGATGAGCGAGGCGGGTATGCACACCGCCAGTATGACCAGTGCCGATCCCACCGAGTATCCGACCGCGTGGTCGGCGACCCATCCGGTGGCCTCGGGGAAGGTCGGCGGTGCCTCGTTGCCGAAGAGCTGCCGGGACGCGGTCGCCACTGCCGTCACCGGATTCCACTCGGCGATCGCGCGCAGCGGACCCGGCAGGCTCTGGGCGGAGATGAACGCGCTCGACAGGAACGTGACCGGGAACATCCACAAGAACCCGATGCTCTGTGCGGCTTCGACATTCGGCGCGGCGAGACCGGTCACCGCACCCACCCACGCCATGGCGAGCGCGAACAGTCCGATGATGCCGAAGGCGAGGGCGGCGTCGCCGGCACTGCCCTGGACCCGCCAGCCGATCGCGAGCCCGCACGCGACCATCACCGCGAGGCCGACGACGCCCAGGAGCATGTCCGAGGTGACACGGCCGCTGATGACGCCCAACCGGGACATCGGTAGCGACCGCAGCCGGTCGACGATGCCGTCGGAGGTGTCGTTGGCCAGGCCGACCGTGGTGAAGGCGGCGTTGAAGACGACGGTCTGCGTGAAGATGCCGGCCATCAGGAATTCCCGGTAGGAACCCCCGCCGAAGGTCGCGCCGAAGACGTACGCGAACAGGAAGACGAACATCAGCGGCTGGATGGTGGCACTGATGAGCAGGGT
This sequence comes from Gordonia sp. NPDC057258, assembly GCF_042668985.1. NCBI lineage: Bacteria > Bacillati > Actinomycetota > Actinomycetes > Mycobacteriales > Gordoniaceae > Gordonia > Gordonia sp. NPDC057258. The sequence continues at coordinate 187,987 of NZ_JBHUXZ010000006.1, read as the reverse complement.
GGGAATTCGCTTGACGGTGAGCAGGTTCCGCTCGACCAGCACTGCGGTGTCAGTGAGCATGGAGTCGGTCCGTTCGGGTCGTCGGGGCGTGGGACAGGTCGGGATCGGCGTCGGCCACCCTCGGGATGACGGTGGTCTCGGCATCGGCTGTGGTCGGTGTGTCGCCACCGGGGTCACTGCCGCCATCGCTTCCTGGCGTGTCCCGCTCGGTGAGGGCCAGGAACACATCGTCGAGGGTCGGCGTGGCGACGGTGGCGTCGACGACGACGATTCCGGCGGCGTCGAGCGCCCGGACGGCGGCGACCGCGCTACGGCTCCCGTCGCTGACCGGCAGGGACCACCGTGTGTTGTCGCTGTGTGCCGGGCCGGGTTCGCGGTCGGAGCGATCCGACTCGTCGAGTCGTTCGGGCATGCCGAGTCCGACCTCGGCGAGGGTCGTGGCGACCAGTTCGTCGTGAGCGGTCCCGTCGGAACGCACCTCGATGGTGAGGATCGACGCACCGGTGGAGGCCTTGAGGTCGGCGGCACTGCCCTGGGCCCGGATCGTCCCGTGGTCGATGACGGTGATCTCGTCGGCCAGAGCGTCGGCCTCTTCCAGATACTGCGTCGTGAGCAGGACCGTTGCGCCGTTCGCGACCTGTTCGGTGATGACCTCCCACATCTGGCGTCGCCCGCGGGGATCCAGTCCCGTCGTCGGTTCGTCGAGGATGACCAAGGACGGTCGGTTGATCAGGGCGCCGGCGAGATCGAGCCGGCGGCGCATGCCGCCGGAGTAGGTACGCATCGGGCGGTCGGCGGCGTCCTGCAGGGCGAGGTCGGCGATCAGTTCGCGCGCCCGTGCCGAGGCCTCGCCCCGGGAGAGTCCGTACAGCTGACCGACCATCCGCAGGTTCTCGAAACCGGTCAGGTTCCCGTCGACGGCGGCGTATTGCCCGGACACGCCGATGATCTTGCGGGCGGCGCCGGGATCGGCGAGGGCGTCGACGCCGTCGACCACGACGCTGCCCTCGTCGGGCTTCATCAGCGTCGCGACTGCGCGGACGGTGGTGGTCTTGCCGGCTCCGTTGGGGCCGAGCAGCGCGTGCACGGTGCCGGCGGGCACGGTCAGGTCCAGGCCGTTGAGGGCATGGACGCGGCGACCTCGGCCGAACAGCCCGGTGCGGAAGGTCTTTCGCAGACCGCGGAGCTCGAGGGCGTTGCGGGCAGGGGCGACGCCCTCGGTGGATGTCTCGCCGGGAACCGTGGCCGGACCGGTCGGCGACGAGTTGGTCGCCGGAGTGGTTTCGGCCGACGTCATGTCAGCCATACTGTGCCGCCCCATGTGTGGCCTCCCTCTCACTGTTCTGCGAACGTTCCATCGCGCGGATCAGGCTGGCGGGCCGCATGTCTCGCCAGTTCTCTTCGACATACTCGAGGCACTCGTCGTGACCCGACGGACCGAACACGACGGTCCAACCGTCGGGGACGGGGGCGAAGTCCGGCCACAAGGAATGCTGGTTCTCGTGGTTGACGAGGACGCGGAAGGTCCCCTCTGTGTCGTCGAACGGGTTCGTCATGATTCCTCCTCCTGTGCTGCGATTCCCGGTGTGCCCGGGTCTGGTTCGATCGGGCCTGATTCGATTGCGGTCAGCCACTCGGAGACGTTCTCCGGCAGCAACATGCGTGCGTGGGTGCTGGTCGCCTGGACCTCGACGACGCGACCGGTGACCTTGCTGCGCCAGTCGGTGACCGCCGGCGGGCCGTCGTGCGCGTCCACGGTCGCGGTGACGAAGGTGAGGTCGCCGTCGAAGACCCGGGGTCGCCAGTTCCGGGCGAGTGGGGACGCGTGGCGGAACACCTCGTGCACGGTCGTGAGCGTCTCCTCGGACAAGCCACCGAGCGCGCCGCCCGCCGCGGAGATGACGCGGAACGCGTCCGCGACCGAGGGCTCGGTGCCCTCCTCGCCACCGTCGGGGACGTCGAGTCCGAACTCGCGCATGAGTTCTGCGATCGACGCCTCGGTGTCGAGGTCGGGCCGTTCGGCGACGACGTAACTGTCGAGCACGACGAGTTGCTCGACGGTCTCGCCGGCCTCCTGGAGTTGCACGGCCATCTCGTGGGCGATCAACCCGCCCAGCGACCACCCGAGCAGGTGGTACGGCCCCTCCGGTGACACCGTGCGCAGCTTCGCCACGTACACCTGGGCGAGGTCGGCGATCGTCTGCGGGCACGGATCACCGGCGAACGCCGGGTGCTGTAGGCCGTAGACCGCGCGGTCGGCAGGCAGGTGGGGCAGCAGGGAGGTGAAGCTCCAGGACAGTCCGATCGCCGGGTGGACCACGAAGAGCGGTGCGGGAGCATCGCTTCCGGCGTCGCTGCTGGTGCGGCGCAACGGCAGGAGGGTGTCGAGACCGGAGGCCGACGGTCCGGTGTCCCCGTCGGAGTGCGCCCCTCCGTCGAGCAGCTCGGCGAGTTCGGCGGGACTCGGGGCCCCGAACAGCGATTGCGCCGCCAGGTGCTGTCCGGTGAGCTCGCTCAGCTTGCCGGTCACGGCGGTGGCCATCAGGGAGTTGCCACCCAGGTCGAAGAATCCGTCGTCGGCACCGATGGCATCGAGGTCGACCTCGAGCACCTCCGCGAAGACGCGGGCGATGGTCGTCTCGGTCCCGGGGGCCGGCGCCCGGCCCGAGGCGGAGACGGCCGGGGTCGGCAGCGCCGCGCGGTCGAGTTTGCCGGTGGGGGTCAGCGGAATGTTCTCGAGCACGGAGACGGACACCGGCACCATGTGCCGCGGCAGCCGTCGTCCCACCCGGCGCCGCAGGTCGGCGGGATCGGGTTCGTGCCCGCGCGTCGCGGTCACGTAGCTGCGCAGGATCGCCTGGGCCCCGGTGCCGTCCACGAGTGTCACGGCGAAGTCGACGTCGGGTTCGGCGGCGAGCGCGTCGTCGATCTCACCCAGTTCGATGCGGAATCCGCGGACCTGCACCTGGGAATCGCTGCGGCCGACGTAGACGAGCTGCCCGTCGTCGGTCCAGCGGACCAGATCGCCGGTGCGGTACATCCGTTGGCCGGCGAACCTGGGCCCGGTGACCATCGGAGCCGGGACGAATCGGACCGCGGTGAGGCCGGGCCGACGGTGATAACCGCGCGTGAGCTGCACGCCCGTCAGGTACAGGTCGCCGGTGACGCCGGGCGGCACCGGATGCAGCCGATCGTCGAGGACGAGCGCGCCGACGCCGTTGTTCGGCGTGCCGATCGTCAGCGGCGTGTTCGGGGTCAGCGACCGGCTGCCGGTCGTGATGATCGTCGTCTCGGTGGGTCCGTAGACGTTGATCATCGTGCGACCGGGCGACCAGCGCCGCACGAGGTCGGTTCCGTAGGCCTCGCCACCGACCGCGAGTGCGCGCAGTGACGGCACGGCGGCGGGGTCCATGCTGGCGACCGCGGCGGGGGTGATGAACGCATGCGTCGCATGGCGCGTCCTGATCACATCGCTGAGCGCGGTGCCGCCGTAGACGTGGGGTTCGACGATGGTCAGTGCCGACGAACCGGCCAGCGCGAGCAGCATCTCCAGCACGGAGGCGTCGAAACTCGGTGAGGCGAAGTGCAACACGCGGGACGTGGGTCCGGGGTTCATCCGTTCCGCGAGTTCGTCGTGCACCGCGCGCAACCCGCTGTGCGGGACCAGGACGCCCTTGGGCTTACCGGTCGATCCCGACGTGTAGATGATGTAGGCCAACTGATCCGGGCGGATCGTCGACGCCCGCTCGGCGTCGGTGATCGGCGCCGGCGAGGAGTGCTTCATGCGGGTCCGGGTCGACGCGGCGTCCAGTACGAGGGTCGGTACCTCGCTCCCGGCCGAGCTCTCCGCGATGCGTTCCCACGACGACGAGGTCGTCACGACCAGTTGCGCGCCGCTGTCGTCGAGCATGTGCGCGATGCGGTCGGCGGGATACTCGGGGTCGATGGGAACGTATGCGGCGCCGGCCTTCACGATCGCCCAGATCGCCACCAGGGAGTCGATGGAACGGCTGATCGCCATCGCGACCACCGGTTCGCGGGACGACCGGACGTCGGGTCCCTCGGTGCCCGGCTCGTCGTCCGAGCGCGAGTAGGCCCCCACCCCGCGGCCCAGGAGGACCCGGGCCAGCCGGTTCGAGCGGGCGTCGAGTTCGGCGTAGGTGAGCGTCTCGGGGCCCTCGCCGTCCGCGGTGGGCTGCCCGATCGCGGCGAGCCCGTCGGGGTGCCGCCGCACCGCATCGGCGATCAGCACGTCCAGCGTCGTCGGTGCGTTGCCGCGCGGTCCGAGAGCGGGGGTGCGCTCGGCCACCTCGAGGGGGTCGGTGATGCGGATGTCGCCGATCGCGCGTCCGGGGTCGCCGAGCATGCCGCGCAACACGCGCATGAGCCGCGTTCCCAGCATCTGGGCGTCGTCGTGGCCGTATCGCGCCGCGTCGTAGGTGATCTGGACGGCGGCGTCGGTGTCGGAGTCGGTCGCGCCCAGGCCGGTGACGGTGAATTGCAGGTCGAACTTGGCGGCGAGGGACTCGAATTCGGCCACCTCGGCCATCAGGTCGTCGTCCATCGGAACGGCGGTCCCGGCGAGGGAATCAGCACCGCCCTCCGGGGTCGGCGCGCCACCGGCGAAGTCGTGCACCGACAACGCCACCTGGAAGAGCGGGTGTCGACCGTGCGCGCGTTCGGGATTGAGCGCGGTCACGATGTCGTCGAAGGGCACCCCGCGGTGATCGAGGGCGTCGATGTCGGTGTCGCGGGTCCGGCGGACCAGTGCGGCGACGGTCTCCGCGCTGCGCAGGTGGCTGCGCAGCGGCACCATGTTGACGAACATGCCGACCACGCCGCTGTAGTCACGGTCGACGCCGGTCATCCCGGTGCGGTTGTCGACCGGACTGCCGATGACCAGGTCATCGCCGACGCCCAGACGGTGCAGCAGGATCGCCAGTGCGGTGTGCAGGACGGAGAACGGCGTCGTCGACTGTTCACGGGCGAAGGCGGTGAGGCCCGCCCGGGTGTGTGCCGGGAGCGGCAGACTCACCGACCGGGCACCCGAACCACGTCTGCCGCCGCCGACCGGTTCCACCGTGCTCTCGGCGGGAGCACCTGCCAGGTGATCGGTCCAGAATCCCAGCTCGTCGGTCGCCGCGGGCGCCGTCGCACTCTCGACGGCGTGGTCGCGATAGTCGAGAGCGGCCGCATCCCAGGTCTCGGCGCGGCCGGCGCGTCGTTCTCGGTAGGCCTGCGCCAGGTCGCCGACGAGGGTCGGCAACGACGCGCCGTCGGCGGCGATGTGATGCACGACGAGCAAGAGGATGTGCGTCGCGGTCTCGCCACGCGCACCGGGGTCGGCGACGACCGTGGCACGCAAGGGCGCCTCGGTGGTCGGGTCGATGGGCGTCGACGCGAGGCGCGCGATCTCGCTCATCAGCGCGTCGGGGTCCGCGGGGACGACGGGGGTCAGCGAGCCGACGACGGCCGCGGGATCGTCGAGCACCCGGCCCGTCGGTGTCCCGTCGACCGCCTCGAAGACCGTCCGCAGGCTGGTGTGCCGGGCGACGACATCGGTGAGTGCACCGCGGAGGGCCGCGAGATCGATGTCCCCGGTCAGTCGCAGGACGAAGGGCATCAGGTACTCGGTCGACCCGGGGTCGGCCGCCGCCAGCGACCACAGGCGGCGCTGGACCGGCGCGAGCGGGAATGTCTCCCGTCGGACCGGGCGACCCGACGACTCGTCGGACTCCGCGGTCGGTACCCAGTCGGCCGGCAGGCTGATCAGGTCCGCGAGGGCTTCGGCGGTCGGGTGGTCGAAGACGTCCCGGACGCGGAGGCGACCGTCGGCCGACACCCGGTTGATCCGACTGACCAGGGTGGTCGCCTGCAGCGAGGTGCCACCCAGCAGGAAGAAGTCGTCGGTGGCTCCGATCTCCTCGCGGGCGAGGCCGAGCACGTCGGCGACGATGCCGACCAGTGCGGTCTCGGCATCACCGCGCGGTGCGCGACCGACGGACGACATGCTGCTCGCCGACGGCTCCGGCAGTGCCCGATGGTCGAGCTTGCCGTTGCCGGTCAGCGGGATCTCGTCCAGCACGACGATCGCGGACGGGACCATGTGGCGCGGCAGGCGGCTGCGGACCGACTCCAACACCTTTGCGCTGTCCACTGTTTCCGGGGCGTCTGCAGTGCCGGCCGCCCCGCCCGACCGCGTCACGTAACCGACCAGGGTGGCCGATGCGCTCTCGCCGCGGACGACGGTGGTGGCGAAGTCGATTCCGTCCACGGCCGCCAGTGCCGCACTCACCTCGTCGAGTTCGATGCGGAAACCGCGGACCTTCACCTGGTTGTCACTGCGACCGTGGTAGGTCAGCGCGCCGTCGGCGTCGCGGTGCACGATGTCACCGGTGCGGTACATGACGGCGCCGTTTCCGTCGGGGGAGGCCACGAACCGGCCGGCGGTCAGACTGCGGCGCCCCAGGTAGCCCCGTGCCACTCCCGGCCCGCTGAGGTAGAGCTCGCCGGGGACGTGGTCGGGCAGCGGGCGCAACCGGTGGTCGAGGACGAGTGCGGTGCACTCGTGGACCGGCGTGCCGATGGTGATCGGCTCACCCGGGCGCAGCGGCGCCGACATCGTCGCGACGATGGTCGTCTCGGTCGGCCCGTAAGAGTTGATGTAGCGACGGCCGGTTCCCCAGCGCGCCACCAGTTCCGGGGTGCTGGCCTCGCCGCCCACACCGAGGGTCCGCAGGTGCGGGAGCGGATGGGGTGCCGCGGCGGCGAGCGCCGACGGCGTGATGAACGCGTGGGTCACCTTGCGCTCGTCGAGGAACTCGACGAGTTCGTCGCCACCGTAGATCGTCGTCGGTGCCACCACCATCGTCGCGCCGGACTCGACCGCGAGGAGGAACTCCAGCATCGATGCGTCGAACGAGGGGGAGGCGAACAGCAGGGTGCGATCGCCGGGGCCGACCTCGTACCGCTCCCGCTGGGTCTGGGCGAACGCGGCCAGGCCGCGATGGGAAACGCTGACGCCCTTCGGTTTTCCGGTGGAGCCGGAGGTGTAGACGATGTAGGCGATCGAATCCGGGTGCCGGGCCGGGGGCCGGAAGCCCGCGCGCTCTCCGGTGCGCAGATCCTCCGGGGTCAGCCACCAGATGTCGTGCGGCACATCGCGACGGTGGTCGGCGCTGCTGATGCCGAGGATGGCGCCCGAATCGGCGATCATGTGGGCGATCCGCTCGGCCGGGTAACGCATGTCGACCGGCAATGCGGCCGCGCCCGCCTTCGTCACGGCCCATGTGGCGACCACCGATTCCAGGCTGCGATCGACGGCGATCGCGACCACGTCCTCGGTGCCGACCCCGAGATCGCGCAGGGTGAGTGCCCAGCGCGTGGAGATCCGATCGATCTCGGCGTAGGTCAGCGTGCGGTCTCCGTCCTCGACCGCCACGCGATCGGAATGGTCGATGACGGTGTCGGCGAGAATGTCGGCGAGATGCCGCGGCTCGATCGAGCGGTGGTCGCGCACAGCTGGATCGGCGGAGTCCGCGAGATCGGCGGTCCCGGCGGTGTCCACGAGATCGGCCGTCACGGCCAGGTCGTCGAGAGGTGTCGACGGATCCGCGGCGACCGCGCGTGCGAGATCGACGAACATCCGGGCCAGTTCGCTGACGCGCTCGCGCGTGTGGACATCGGTCGCATAAGTGAACCGCGCGCGCCCATTGCGGATTCGCAGTTCGAGGTCGAACCGGGCGGCCGCGGTCTCGATCTCCTCGGCGACGACCTGCAGGCCGGGCAGATCAACCCTGGTGTGGTCCGGTTCGAGGGTGTCAGAGACCCCGGCGTCGAACGCCAGCGCGATCTGGAATATCGGATGCCGGTCCGTGCGAGGCGGATTGAGCATCGAGACGATCTGCTCGAACGGCATGTCGGCGCCCGCCAGCGCGTCCAGGTCGCGGCTGCGGACGGAGTCGAGCAGGGCCGCGAACCCCTGGCTCCCGTCGACCGGGGTCCGGAGGACGACCGAGTTCACGAACATGCCGACGATGTCGGCGAGCCGGGGATCGGCGCGTCCGGCGACGGGGGTGCCGATCACGATGTCCGACGCCGAACCGGCGACATGAACCTCCGGGTCGGCGTTCAGCCGATGCAGCAGCGCGGCGAACACCGCATGCACGCACATGAATTCGGTCGCCCGGCCGCCGCCCAGTGCGGACAGGCGGCTGCGCAGTTCGGCGTCGAAGTCGACCTCGACCACGCCCGCGGTGCGGGCGGACCCGCTCGGCGCGTCGGGCACGAGGATCGGACCGACATCGATCCCGTCCAGGTCCTGTCGCCACCGGTCGGCCAGATCGGTCCGGGTCTCGAGGTGATCGGCCTGCCAGCGCAGGTAGTCGCGATAGTCCAGGGCCGGCGGAGCGGCGGTGACCGCGGCTTCGGTACCGTTCTCGGCCGCCGTCCGCAGTTCGGCGTAGGCGGTGGTGATGTCGCGGTGCAGCGGCACCATCGACCAACCGTCGGCCGCGATGTGGTGGATGACGAGGGTCAGCTTGTGATGCGCGGTGTCACTGTCGATCCGGTGCAGCGCGACGCGCAGCGGTACGTCGACGGTCAGGTCGAACGGACGACGCGCCAGCGCCTGCGCCTGGGCCGGCCACTCCGCCGAAGTCGTCTCGACGACGGTGAGTTCGGTCTGCACCTCGTCGGTGGGACGTACGTCCAGGTCGGGGCGCCCGTCGTGCTCGGGATAGACGGTGCGCAGCATCTCGTGGCGGTCGACGGCGTATCGGAGCGCGCCGGAGAGGGCGTCCACGTCGAGATCGCCACGCAGATCCAGCGCGAAGGCGATGGCGTAATCGGCTGTCGACGAACCGTTGTCGGAGTCGGCTAGACCCGGATCGGCCTCGGCACCGCCCGCGAGCTGGTTGAGGAACCAGAGCTGCTGCTGCGCGGGTCCCGGTCGCGCCGGGCTGTCCGGATCGTGCCGGAGGTCGGCGAGCGTCCGCGCCTCGACGAGGGCGGTGTCACCCTCGTCGGCGCCGCCGAGCCGGGCGATGCCGGCGACGGTCGAGTGGTCGAAGACCTCGCGGACGGGGATTCGTCGCCCGGTGAGACTCTCGAGTGCGCCGACGATCTGGGTCGCCAGCAACGAGTTGCCGCCGAGATCGAAGAAGTCATGATCGCGGCCGATGGTGCCCGGCTCCAGCTCGAGACGCTCGGCGATCAGATCGGCGACTGCCTGCTCCAGGGGGTTGCGCGGCGCGACGAACGCCACGTCGCCGTCCACCGATCCCGGCTCCGGCGCGGGCAGTGCCCGGAGGTCGACCTTGCCGATCGGGGTCGTGGGGATCTCGTCGAGCTCGATGATCGTCGACGGGATCATGTGCCGCGGCAGGCGCTGTGCCAATCGGTCTCGCACCGCAGCGGCCTGCCCGTGGGCGCCCGCGGTCACGGTCACGTAGGACACGAGATGGGCGCGGTCGCCCTCGCCGTGCGTGGTGGTGACCGCCGCCCGCACCGACTCGTCGGCGACCAGGGCGGCGTCGATCTCACCGAGTTCGATGCGATGCCCGCGGATCTTGGTCTGATGGTCGGCCCGCCCGCGGAACTCGAGTTCGTGATCGGAGGTCCACCGGACGAGGTCGCCGGTTCGGTACATGCGCTCGCCGGGATCGCCATAGGGGTTGGCGATGAAGCGTTTGGATGTCAGCGGTCGGACGCCGTGGTACCCGCGGGCGAGATGCTCACCGGCGATGTACAACTCGCCGATCGCGCCGGGGGCGACCGGACGCAGGCGCTCGTCCAGGACCAGCGCGGAGATGCCGCGGATGGGCCGGCCGATGGTCAGCGTCGTGTAGTCGGGACTGATCGGCGGCGACACCGCGGCCACCACGGTGGTCTCGGTGGGACCGTACGCGTTGAACAGCTTCGGGCCGGTCGACCAGGTGCGGACCACCTCGGAGTTCGGGTGCTCGCCGCCGATGACGAGTGCCTCGAGATCGGGGACGTCGTCCGGCGTCATGGTCGTCAGTACCGACGGCGTGAGGAAGGCATGTGTGATCCGCGCTTCGCGCATCAGCTCGGCGAGTTCGGTGCCGCCGACGATCCCCGGCGGAACGATGTGCATCGTCGATCCGGCCGAGACCGCCATCAGGATCTCGAGTACCGACGCATCGAAACTCGGTGACGCCATGTGCATCGTCCGACTGGTCGGCGTGATCCCGTACTGCGTAACCTGTTGCGCGCCGAAGTCGGCGAGTCCGCGGTGGCTGACGACGACGCCCTTGGGCGTGCCGGTGGTCCCCGATGTGTAGATCAGGTAGGCGGGCTGGTCGACGTCGAGGACGCCTCGTCGCTCCGAGTCCGCGATGGGATCCGTTGATTCGGCTTCGATCCATTCGCGGATCGCGGGGTCGTCGAGGACGACTGTGCTCAGAGCGGGCCCGGCGCCGGGATCGGACGACCGATCGGTGACGAGCAGTCGTGCGCCCGAGTCGGTCAGCATGTGTTCGATGCGGCCGGACGGATACGCGGGATCGACCGGGAGCCAGGCGGCTCCGGTGCGGGCGATCGCCCACATCGCGACAATCCACTCGACACTGCGCGGAAGTGCCACGGCCACATGGTTCTCAGGTCCGGCGCCACCGTCGATGAGCGCCCGCGCCAGCTGGTTCGACGCCGCGTCGAGTTCACGGTAGGTCAGCGACCGGATCCCGTCGGTCACCGCGACGCGGTGCGGCGAGGACTCCGCGGCCGCCGACAGCAGCCGCGTCAGGTGCTCGACCGGACGGCGGCCTTCGCCGACTGCCGGGACGAGATCGAGACGCTCGTGCAGGTCGAGCACCGGCAGGTCGCCGATCGGGGCGCTCGGGTCCGCGGTCGCCGCCTCCAGCATGCGGCCCAGGCGCGAACCGAGTCCGGCCACCGTGTCCCGGTCGAAGAGAGCGGTGGCGTAACCGATCTCGAGGGTGAGGCCGGCGGGCTCGCCGGTCGCCCCGCGCACCTCGGTGAACGTGAACTGCAGATCGAAGGTGGTGCGACCGGTGTCCACGCGGGATGCGGTCGCCGAGAGCCCGGCGAAGTCGAGCCGGATGGCGGAGCGGTCCTCCAGGGCCATCGACACCTGGAAGTACGGGTGGACATTGCCCGAACGGGCCGGGTTCAGTTCGGTCACCAGCCGGTCGAACGGCATGTCGGCGTTGTCGAACGCGTTCAGATCGGTGTCCCGGACATGTGCCACCAGGTCGGCGAACGGCAGGTCCTTGTCGACGACGGTGCGCAACGCCAGCGTGTTGACGAACATGCCCACGAGGTCGTCGAGGTCGGCGTCGCCGCGTCCGGACACCGGTGTGCCGATGATGACGTCCGAGGACTGCGCGAGGGAACGGAGCAGGAGCGCCACCGAGGCGTGGAGCACCATGAAGACCGTGGCGTCGGCCTCGGTCGCGATGGTCCGGATCGCGCCGTAGGTGTCGGGGTCGATGGTCGAGGTCACCGACGATCCGGACCGGCCGGTCACCTCCGAATCCCGGCTTCGGGGACGGTCCAGGGGCAGCTCGGTCTCGCCCGGCGCCCCGTCGAGGGTGTCCCGCCAGAACTCGAGTTCGGCTGCGGCATGCGGACTCTCGTCGAGCCATGCGTGACGTGCGGCGCTGGTCTGCGAGTAGGAGACCGGCAGCTGCGTCCATTCGGGCTCGGCGCCGTCGCGGCGGGCGCGGTAGGCCGTGGCCAGGTCGCCGGCGAGGGGGGCCAGCGACCAGCCGTCGGCCGCGATGTGATGGACGACCATCGTGAGTCGATGATCGTCGTCGGCGGTACGGACGAGGCGCGCACGGACGGGGATCTCGGCGGCCAGATCGAAGGGGAGCGAGGCGAAGTCGCGGTCCGGGCACTGGGCGACGTCACCGGTCGCGAGGACTGGCAGGTCGACGTCGACCGCGTCCGGGTCGATCGCGGAGATGCATGCCACACCGTCGATCTCGGCGACGACGCTGCGCAGCGGCTCGTGTCGGCGGACGACGTCGACCAGGGCCGTCCGGAGTGCGTCGGTGTCGAGTGCGCCGACGAAGCGGACGGTGAACGGCATGTTGTAGGTCGCCGAGGACGTGGGGTCCAACCGTGTCGCGAGCCACAGCCGATGCTGGGCCGGGGACAGCGGCACGGCTCCGGAGACGGTCCGCCCGGCGGTGTCGTCGGAGGGGACCGAGGCGGAGCCGACGGCCGGCTCATCGGTGTCGACGCCCAGGTCGGAGAGGGCCGCTACTAGGCCGGCGAGGTCGTCGGCGTCGAACACCGTACGGATCCCGATCCGATGGCCGATGGCGCGAGACAGCCGCGAGGCCATCCGTGTCGCCGACAGTGACGTCCCGCCGATCTCGAAGAAGTTGTCGCTCAGCGACACCGACGCCGGAGCCGTGGCGGGAGCCTCGTTCGCCACCTCGTCGGACATGCCGTCGCGCAGGTCGAGCACATCGGCGACGGTCGCCACGACGAAGCGCTCGAGCGCGGTGCGGGCCGGGACGAACTCGCGGCGGGTCCGCAGATCGGGCCGAGGCAGAGCACGGCGGTCGAGCTTGCCGTTGGCGGTGGTGGGCAGTGCGTCGAGGACCATGATCGCGGTGGGGATCATGTGATCCGGTAGCGCGGTTCGGAGTCCGGCTCGTAGGTCAGTGTCGGTGAGTCCGGTGCCGGTGACGTAACCGACGATCGTGGGCTCACCGGCGACCAGATCGTCCCGGATGACCACGCCCGCGGCGGTCACACCGTGCAGCCGGCTGAGGGTCGACTCGATCTCGCCGAGTTCGACCCGCTGGCCGCGGATCTTGACCTGTGAGTCGGTGCGACCGAGGTACTCCAGCTCGCCGGAGGCGTTCAGACGGACGAGATCGCCGGTGCGGTAGAGCCGTTCGCCCGGCGCCGCGGGCGAGGCGACGAATCGCGATGCCGTCAGGTCCGCGCGCGACCGGTAGCCGCGGGCCAGCTGGACGCCGCCGAGATAGAGTTCGCCGATCGCGCCGGGCGGTTGCGGCCGCAGGCGGTGGTCGAGCACGTGGACACCGGTGTTCCACACCGGGGAGCCGATCGGGATCACCGGGACGTCGGCGCGGCAGTGGTCGTGGTGGGTGACGTCGATCGCGGCCTCGGTGGGGCCGTAGAGGTTGTGGATCGGAGCGGACGTCAGCATCGCGGCGGCACCGACCGTCGCGGGAGTCAGAGCCTCACCGCTGGTGAAGATGCGGCGCAGGCTCGTCAGCTCCGATGCATCGTCGGCGTCGAGTGCCGCGGTGAAGGCGGCGAGCATCGAGGGCACGAAATGCAGTGTCGTGACGCGGTGTTCGGCGATCACGTCACGCAGATACCAGGGGTCGCGATGACCGTCGGCAGTCGGTACGACCATTGCCGCGCCGGTGGTGAACGGCCAGAAGAACTCCCAGACTGACACGTCGAAGGTGGACGGGGTCTTCTGCAGCACCCGGTCGTCCGGTGCGAGCTCGTAGCGGGCCTGCATCCACGCGAGGCGGTTGACGATGGCGCGGTGGGTGATGACCACGCCCTTCGGCTTGCCGGTGGAACCGGAGGTGAACAGCACGTACGCGGCCGTGTCGGGGCCCGGGGGCGTTGTCGCCGCGGCGACCCCTTTGTCGGCACGCAGTTCGGCCAGCACCGTGTCGGTGATGACGAGGTCGGGGGCGGCCACCTCGAGGATGTGCCCGAGCCGGTCGGCCGGCTCGGCCGGGTCGATCGGCAGGAATGCGCCGCCGGCACGGATCACCGCGTGCAGCGCCAGGATCTGGTCCGTGCTGCGGGGCAGCTGAACGCCGACGACGCTCTCCGGACCGATCCCGCGCCGGGTGAGTGCCGCCGCGAGCTGCGTTGCCGCGTCGGTGAATTCGCGATGGGTGAGCGAACGCCCGTCCCGCGCGTCGGTGAGCGCGGTCTCGTCGGGGTGGGCCCGGGCCGCGTCGTCGAGCAGGTCGACGAGGGTGGTGGCGCCGTGGTCGACCCGTTCCCCGGTCATGCGCTCGGGCAGCGCTTCGCGTTCGGCGTCGGTCAGGAGGTGCAGGTCCGACATCCTCGTGTCGCCGGGCGCACCGACGAAGGCGGTCACGAAGTCGACGAGACGACGGTGGTGGGTGGTGATGTCGTCGTCCGGGTAGATGTTCGGATTCGCCTCGAGGTCCAGGGTCATCCCGCCGTCGAGGCTGTCGTACACGTTGACCGACAGGTCCTCGATCGGTCCGGTGGACAGGACGTGCAATTCGCCCTTGAGCGGGCCGAAGTCGATGTGCTGGAAGAACAGCATGACGTTGACGAGCGGGCCGAAGAAGCCACGCCGCGCCCCCGCTGCCCCGAGGATCTGGGAGGTGATGTCCTCGTGCCGGAACTTCTGGTGCCGGACGGCGGACTTGATCTCCGCGTTGACCGATTTCAGCAGATCGGTCACGGTGGCGGAATCGTCGTGGAGCGCGATACGCAACGGGACGACGTTGGAGGTCAGACCCGCCGAGGTGCGCAGCACGTCGCGGTCGCGGGCCGCGACCGGCAGGCTCAGCATGGCCTCGTCGCGGTCGGTGTAGCGCGCGACGTAGGCGGCCACCGCAGCGGTGATGACCGACGCCGGCCGGACCCGGTGGCTGTGTCCGAGCTCGCGGATCCGGGCGACGAGGGTGTCGTCGAGGACCGCCGATCGGACGACCGACAACGGCGCGGCCGGAGCGGAAAGGCTGGTGAGAGTGGTCATCTCGGGCATATCGGCCAGATGGGACGCCCAGTGCTCGCGGTCCTCGGCGAACTTGGCGGAGGCACGGTACTCGCGGTCGAACTCGGCGATGTCGACCATCGACGCGGTGTCCGCGATCGGCGGCGGCGTTCCGTTCACGATCGCCGTGTAATGCGAGGCGACACGAAGCATCATGTACATCGCGGCATAGCCGTCGAAGCCGATGTGGTGACCGTGGCAATACCAGATCGAGTGTCCGGGACCCACTTTGAGCAGGTGTGTCTCGAGGATGTTGTCGGCGAAGACGTCTGAGCTGGCACTTCGCCGGCGGTCGATCCAGGCCAGTGCGGCCGCGCGCGGGTCCTCGGCGTCTGAGAAGTCCTGTCGACCCAGCACCACGTGCTGCGACCGGTCGAGAACCATCATCGGTTCGCCGTCGTCGGTCGGGATCAGCCGCAGCAGCGGGGCCTCGGTCTCACTCTCGGTGAGGGTGACAGCACGCTGCATGATGTCCGGATCGACGTCGACGAGTGGGTCGTCACCGCTCTCGCCCTGCGGACCCGATGTGTCGCCGCGGAATTCGACGAACGCGTCGATGGTCATCGGCACGTCCGGCTCGAGCTGCTGGGCGTAGAAGATGCCGCGCTGAGCGGCGGTCATCGGGATCGTCAGGTCGGTGTCGATGTCGGTAGCAACGGTGTTCCGGACCGCGTCGTCTGTGGTCACGCGTGCCTCCCCTGTGAGTGCGTGCCCGCACGGCAGCGTCGAACCCGGCTCGGACTGGGGGATTCGAACTCCGGTCATCGCTCACGGGGCTGGTGGCCCCGAGTCGAGGACTTGCCGTCAGGCCGCAGTTGTCGGACTGAACTGCGGAGCCCGGGGAGCATGGTGACCGTTCGGCTCACGATCGGCAGCCGAGAATTACCCCCGGCGCTGACACGCCCCCCGTGTTTCGCTCCCTTCCGGCTCGCACTGATTGCTCGCCGGACGGGCTTGTGTCTGGTCGATCTCGTCTCATGGGTGCTTCGCGTGGCGGTGCACCCCAGATGGGTCAGTGCGCGGAAAACTTTGCCGGCCCGGCGTCATCCGAAACCCCCGCTCGGTCGCCGGGACCATCGATTTGGCCGGGACCTGGGCATTCCCCTACACTTGTGGGGTTGCCTGCGGCGCCGCTGTGTCGCGAATCGGCTCACGAACCCACTGGGGCGGACGGCCCGGGTGTCACAACCTGGTCAAAACCCCAGGCAGGCGTGTGTTCGATGGCAACAGACCGTGTGCGTCGGGTCGGAAATCCGCCGTACATAAGAAGCCAGGTCAAGGAGACTAACGAGTGATTCAGCAGGAATCCCGCCTGCGAGTCGCCGACAACACCGGTGCCAAGGAGATCTTGTGCATCCGCGTGCTCGGCGGTTCCTCGCGGCGCTACGCCGGCATTGGCGACGTCATCGTCGCCACTGTCAAGGACGCCATCCCGGGCGGCAACGTCAAGAAGGGTGAGGTCGTCAAGGCCGTCATCGTGCGCACCACCAAGGAGCGCCGTCGTGCGGACGGAAGCTACATCCGCTTCGACGAGAACGCCGCCGTCATCCTCAAGGGTGAGAGCGACCCCCGCGGAACCCGCATCTTCGGCCCGGTCGGCCGTGAGCTGCGTGAGAAGAAGTTCATGAAGATCGTATCGCTGGCACCGGAGGTGATCTGACATGAAGGTCCACAAGGGTGACACCGTGATCGTCATCTCGGGCAAGGACAAGGGCGCCAAGGGCAAGGTCATCCAGGCCTTCCCGAAGACCCAGCGTGTCCTCGTCGAGGGCGTCAACCGAATCAAGAAGCACACCGCCGCGTCGGCCAACGAGCGCGGTGCCTCCTCCGGAGGCATCGTGACCCAGGAAGCCTCGATCCACGTCTCGAACGTGATGGTCGTGGACTCCGACGGCAACCCGACTCGCGTCGGCTACCGCGTCGACGAGGAAACGGGCAAGAAGGTCCGGATCTCGCGCAAGAGCGGGAAGGACATCTGACATGACCTCTACTGAACCCAAGATCCAGCCGCGCCTGAAGACTCGCTACCGCGAGGAGATCAAGGACACGCTGAACAAAGAGTTCGAATACCCCAACGTGATGCTGATCCCGGGCGTCGTGAAGGTCGTCGTGAACATGGGCGTCGGCGACGCCGCCCGTGACGCGAAGCTGATCAACGGCGCCGTCGAGGATCTGGCCAAGATCACCGGCCAGAAGCCGGAGATCCGTCGCGCTCGCAAGTCCATCGCACAGTTCAAGCTGCGCGAGGGCATGCCGATCGGTGCGCGCGTCACCCTCCGTGGCGACCGCATGTGGGAGTTCCTGGACCGTCTCGTGTCCATCGCCCTCCCGCGTATCCGCGACTTCCGCGGCCTGTCGGACCGTCAGTTCGACGGCAACGGCAACTACACGTTCGGCCTGAACGAGCAGTCGATGTTCCACGAGATCAACATCGACAACATCGACCGGCCCCGCGGTATGGACATCACCGTCGTGACGTCGGCCACCACGGACGACGAAGGCCGGGCGCTGCTGCGTGCCCTGGGCTTCCCGTTCAAGGACAACAACGTTAAGGACAACTGACATGGCAAAGAAGGCTCTGGTCAACAAGGCCAACAAGAAGCCCAAGTTCGCCGTGCGGGCCTACACCCGGTGCAACAAGTGCGGCCGCCCGCACTCGGTGTTCCGCAAGTTCGGCCTGTGCCGTATCTGCCTGCGCGACATGGCGCACGCCGGCGAGCTGCCGGGCGTGCAGAAGTCCAGCTGGTGATTTTCACCCGACGGATTTCGTAGCAGGAATGCGCTCATGGAGCGCATTCGTGCTACCGATTCCCCAGCGGCCCCATCTCGCTTCGGCGAGGTGGGGCCGTTGTCGTGTCACTGCTGAGTCGTGTCACTGCTGAGCGAGCCACTCCTCGATGAGGTCGGGGACGCTCTCGATCGACGCGGTGAGCGACCGCTGGTAGATGCGGTTGACGATGGGGTCGGCCATCTTGCCGAACACCCCGCCGAACCCGGTCGAGGACGTGATCCGACAGGTCACCTGGACGCCGTCGGAGGTCTCCTCCAGCGAGATGTGCGTGGTGAACGGGAACGGCGCCTCGACGGACTGGAACTCCGTCTCCTTGCATGTGTCGACGCGGGTGAACTCCCCGCGCCATTCCATGGTCCGCCCGAGGACTGCCGTCTTACCCTTCCATTGCGAGCCGACGGCGAGCGGCCCATCGGACAGCGGGATGATCTCGACGGATCCCGGAAGGTGTGCTCGGGAGCGGACATGTACTCCCAGACGGTTTCGAGTGGTTGCTTGACGGTGACGGATGCGCTGGATTCGGGCATGACGAAATCCCTTGTGTGCGGACGATTGTAGGACGGCAGGGCCGGGCCCACGCCGCACGCCATCTCGGGGCGGGTGGGGATCACGGTCCGGACGAGATGCATCCGCCGGTCAGAGTACTCCCCGTCGACCGCGAAGGCTACGTCCGAATTGTCCCCGATTCGTATGTCTAACAAGGACTTTCGTGACCGCCGTCCTCATGGATTTCTCCGTCGGAGATCGTTGCTCGTGGACTGATGCCGACATCGCACTCCTCGTATCGCGTCGTCGTCAGCGGGTGGCGGTCCATTCGTCGACGAGGCGCGGCAGCTTCTTCGCGTTCGCGGCGAGCGACCGCTGATACGCGCGGATCGCCAGCGCGTCGGTAAGCTTCCCGACCGCCCCGCCGACGCCGGCGTTGCGGATGCGGTAGGTGAGTTCGACGCCGCGACCAACCTCCGCGAACGTGGCCGAGATGGCGAACTCGAGCGGTGACTCTGTGGAGGAGAACTCGGTGGCGGTGTGCGCATCCACCCGCGTGAACTCGCCGGTCCAGTCGACGGCGCGGCCGAGCCCCTTCATCTGGCCGCGCCAGACGGTCCCGACCGAGACCGGCCCGTCGGTGACGGTCTCGACGCCGATCACGCCGGGCGTCAGCGCCGCGACGTGCTCCGGGATGAGGCAGTACTCCCACACCGTGGTGAGGGGTTGTCGGACGAGGACGGTCGCACTTGCTTCGGGCATGACGTCGACGTTACCCGCCCGCCGGACTGCATGGCGAAAAGCGAACTATGGCAGCGTTTCTCGCTACGAGATCCCGTTGGGGCTCAGCGCCCACGGATGCCACCCAATTGCGACGTCGACTTGCCGGTGTGCCAGAAGTCGAGCTGGTGACTTCGCACTGGCCTGACAGTCGCGCTGTAAGGCCCCACCCCCCACCAGGGAGGTGGGGCCTTACGCAGTTCACCCGCACCACAGGTCGGGCGTGAACACTATGAAGTTCTCAAAGGGCATGCGCGCTCCGACGGATCGGTGCGAAAAGGTGCTACGCGGGGCGTCGTCTCTCGACGGATTCGCCTTCAGAAGTATCAGGCGCTCGGGCTCTCCGGCCGTTCGCCGATACGAGTCGGTCATCGACCACCGAGGTGGATCAGGCTGCGGCCCGGTCATCGAGAGTCATGGTGCGGCGGTTGTATGCCGGCAATGGCGTTCGGATCGGATCGATCGATGCGGGTGGGACCAGCCACGGGTGGCGGTCGCGCCCCATGATGATCTCCCACTGGCCGGCATGGATGTGGGCGTGGCAGGACGGGCAGAGCAAGCACCCGTTGTCGATGTCGGTGGAACCGCCGTTGCTCCAGAACTGGATGTGGTGGACGTGGGTGCGGCCCGCAGGCGCACCGCATTTGATGCAGCACCGGTCGCGGATGATGATCGCTCTACGCAGATGCGTCGGGAACAGTCGTCTGGAAGTGCCCATCTCCAGGGGGACGGTGTCGCCGTCGATGACCACGTCGGTGACAGAGGAGTCGCACGCAAGCAAGGACGCGGTGGTGGGGCTGATCGAACCCAGCCACAACAGGCTGGCCTTGTCGGGAGCAGCCGCCGGCAGGAGCACGCTGACGTGGGTCTTTGGTGGGGTTGCAAGGGTGGTGTCGGCCACCGCCGCGGCATCGAGGATGAGTTCCAGAGCATCCGCGTTGCGGGCCCCGGTGGTCCGTGAGTCGTCGGTGCCGTCGGGCTCAGGCCTCGGAGTGTTTAGAGATTCGATTGCCGCGGTCAGCTTTTCGCCGATGACTGTGTCGAGATCGCCGCGTACGCGGACCCGGCCTTCCCCGGTCGGGGAGACGGTGAACTCGTTGATGGTGCGGTCCTCGCCAGCATGCAGGCCGCCGGACTCGACCGCATACTCGTTGCCCAGTTCGCGCGCCTTCTGGGCGATTTCGGCAGGGGTGGCGCCGGACATCGCCTGCGCGATAAGGGTCTGCTCGACCTCTGCTCGTTCCTCGGCGCAGACACCCTCGGGTGCTCGACGCGCGACATGAACTATGCCGTTCACGACGGCATCGGCGTGTTCCCCGGGGATCGCGCCGTCGGCAGTGTAACCGGGCAACCGAGAGAGCCATGCGTGTGCGTTGCCGATCCGCAACCAGCGGTGCGCGATTGCGGGTGCTGCGCCCATTGTGATCAGCAGGGCGGACGTCTTGCCGGTCGACTGTCGGGCCACACCGAGACGGTCGAGGGTGGCAGCTCCGACGGCGGCGTGATGGTCCAGGATGGAGCGCAGTTCGATCAGCAGAGACATCGCGGTGCTCGCTTGACGGCCGGTCGGCTCCGCGCCGCCAGGGGGCAGATCCCACAGCGCCTCGCGAATCGCAGTCAACACGGCGAGATAACCCTCACCGCCGGAGTGTTCGACACTTTCGGTCTCTGGGCGCAGCATGGTGGCGAGTGTTGTTGGCATGACGGACCTTCCACATCACAGGACGGAACTGGAGGCAGGGCTTCTCGTCATCGTTGGTTCGACACCGGCGTAACCGTCTGCCGATATGCGTCTTTCATCTGTGGCCTGTAGAAATCACTGTATCCGGGGGCACCGACAAGAACCGAACGGTTGAGGCCCCCGCAACTCAGGCTGATCACCTGGCCGCTCGCCTGCTCAGCGTCGGCGTCGGCGTCGGGCCGCCTTGCGCCGCTGGGCCCGGTTCATTCCGGGGTGCGGGTAGATGACGCGCGGACTGTCGCCACCGGTCGCTCGCGGGTCGTGCACGCCCATCACGAATTGGTGTTCCGGTGCAAGGGTGTAACCCTCTTCCCACGGATAGCTGCCCAGATCGTCAGGCCACACCGCCTGCAAGACCGGAGCGTCGGGGTAGAGGACGTTGGTGACGATGAGATCGGATTTGTCCACCAGTTCGATGACGGTGACCGGAACCTCAAGCGAATCCAGTTGTATGGGAACCGAATTCGACACGATCGAGTGCCAGTCATAGGTGTGAAACACGCTGCCCAGCTCGTTGAGAACCGATGCACTCGTTCGTGCATCCAGTCCGTACACCGCCAACTCGGGGAGGTCGTGTAAGCGCAGGCCGGTGGTGTACGCGAAAGAGCAGTCAGGTGCTTCGCATTCGGGAGAGTGACACGTGCACTCGTCACTGACGGCCGTCACCGCCCAACCGTAGCGCCGAATGCGGTCGAGCGTCTCGCGTACCAGCGGGTCGGGGTGCCAGCGGGGCAGACCCCGCAGATCGGAGAAGTGGTGGGTCATGCTCGCTCCTGTTGTTCGAAGGTGGAGCGTAGTAGAGCAGTCGGCACCGACAGATTCGGGCGACGTCCGAGTTCCGCCTCGTCAGCGCCCGAGGATGCCACCCAACACGCCGCCGGCCCCTGACCCGGCCGACCCGCCGCCACCGGTCCCGCCGACGAACCCGCCGGGCGGGAGTTCGGACGGCTGCACGACGACGAACCCGCGCCCGGAGAACTCGAGGGTGAACCGTTCGCCGGTGCTGCGTCCCATCAGGGTGCCGAGGTTGAACGAGTCATTGGACTTCACCGAGGTGCGCAGGCTCGACGACCACGCGACCGCGGCCTGCGGGTCGGCATAGGTCGCGGCGTCGACGTTGAGGACGACCGGGGTGCCGTCGGTGGTGATGGCGATCCGGCCGCGCCCGGTGAAGACGCAGTTGAACAGTCCGGCGTTGCTCATCGCGCCGGCACCCTGCACACGGGCGATGTCGTAGGACAGCGAGGAGTCGAAGGCGAGGACGTTGGCGCCGTTGATGGTGAGGCCGTCGGAACCGTCGAGGTCGATGAGGTGCACGTCCGACGCCGCATCGGCCAGGAACAGGTCGCCCTGTCCGGTGACCTTCATCAGCGGAACGCCCTCGCCGGTCATCGCCTGACGCATCATCCGTCCGAGGCCGCCCGAGCCGAGCGCCTCGAACTTCAGGTTGCCCTGGTAGGCCACCATCGAGCCGGTGCGGGCCATGACCTCACCGGCGAGGCCGACCCGGCACATCTTGCTTCCCTGCTTCTGGATCCCCTGCCCGGTGACCTCGGCGTGGGACGGCGCGAACAGATCGCTGTGCATGGGAACTCCCTGTGGTTGGGCGGTGACCGGAGGCCGGGGCGGAGGCGGCGGTGTGGACGGTGTATTCCATTGCGGGGCCGGTGGTTCGGGTGTCGGCGGCGGCGCGGTTGGCGTCGACGCGGCCGGCGGCCAGGGCTGCGGATCGGTGACTCGCGGCGGCCGTCCAGGAGGCGGCGTCGCGGGCTCGTCGTCGACCTCGATGCCGAAGGCGGTGGCGAGGCCCGCGAGACCGGCGTCGTATCCCTGGCCGACGGCACGAACCTTCCAGACGTCGTTGCGCCGGTAGATCTCGAGGCACACGACGGCCGCTTCGCTGGTGAGACCGGAGGGGCTGAAGACGAGTTCGGTGCCGCCTCCGGTCAGCGTCGCGCTGAGGGCGCCGGCGGTCGCGAAACTCGTGGGCCCGGTCCCGTCGAGGCTCGCCGCGACGACGACCGTCGCGATCTCCCGAGGCAGCGCGGCGGTGTCGACCGAGATGATGTCGGCCGAGCCGGCAGACCGGTATCCGACGCCGGGGCCGCTGGGCTGGTTGTAGAAGACGAGGTCCGCGTCGGAGCGGACGCGACCGGCATCGGTGAGCAGGATCGCCGAGGTGTTGACCGGCGATGCCGAGCGCACCGAGACGGTCACGGCCGTCGACGGCAGCGGACGGTTCTCTCCGGCGGTCAGCGTGAGCACGGTGTCCATTGTGCCAACCATCGTCTTCGGCCGTCGGCGAAGTCGGGCCCGGCCGTCACCGCGGACGCGGTGTCGTGGAGCGCGCCAGCTCGACGACCTCGTCCTCGGTAGGCGGACTCGACGGGTGGTAGGTGAGACAGAGCGGCGTCTCGGCCTTGGCGAACCGCCCGCCCTCACTCGCGATGTAGAACGTCCCCGCCGGGAGCTTGCCGATGTCGGGAATCCTGCTGCCCTTGTTGGCGGCGAGTTCCTTGGCGCGGTCGATCTGCGTCGGATGATTGAGCAGTCCGAAGATCTGGGTCGAGGAGTTGGCCGAGATCTTGTTGTCGATGCCGGTGGGCGACTGGGTCGCGAAGATGAGCCCGAGGCCGTACTTGCGAGCCTGCGACGCCAATGCGCTCGTGCTCTTCGACGCCGCGGTCATCCGGACGGACGGGGCGAAGTTCTGCGCCTCGTCCATAACGAGCAGTCCGCCGAGTGGCCGGTCGGCGGCCGGATTCTTCTTGATCCAGGCGAACAGCGCCATCTGGAGCTGATTGACGAAACCGGCCCGCCGGTCGTCAGTGCCCAGGCCGGCGAGGTTCACGACCGACACCCGGGCCCGGAAACCCGGTGAGGGAGTGAGCAGATACCCCGGGTCGGCCGGGGCGGCGTCACCCCCGAAGACCGGATCGATCGCCATCGAGGCCTTGAGGTTCTCCGCGAGTTCGGCGGCGAGCTTCGGGGCGTCGGCGAGGGTGCTCGCGTCGTCTGGCAGTTCGGTCAGCAGTCCGACGTATGCCTGCAGGGCGCCGCCGCCGCGACGTCCGAAGGCCTCCATGGACTGCTGCAGGACGGCTTGCTGCCGATAGGCTTTCGCGCTGGTCCCGATGGCCCGGGCATGCGGGATCAGGGCGCCGACGGCGGAGTCGACCGCGGCACGGAACTCGTCGGGGTTGCCGACCACCGTGCTGAAGTCGGGTAGCGGCTGGAAAGTCAATGGCCGCCCCGATGCCCGACCCGGCGTGAAGACCGCGACCTCGGTGTCGTGCAGGTAGCGCTTGGCGCGCTCGCGGTCGTCGGGCGTCCACGGACGCGGGTCGGCGTCCGGCCACGGTGTCCCCAGGCGTGCGAGGTCATTGTTCACGTCGAGGATGATCGACGAAACGCCCTGCAAGGCAGCCTCTTCGACGATGCGGCGGATCAACACCGTCTTCCCCGAACCGGATCCGGCGAACAGCGCCACATGCTTGCGCAGGGCGAGCAGCGAGACGGTCACCGCCTCGCCGGTGGCGACACTTCGCCCGAGGGTGATCGACTGTTCGCCGGCGGGTGCGGTTCGCGACGACGATTCGGCGGTGTCGTACCCCGCCGTCCCCGACCGAGGGTCGGTCGACCGGAACTCGTCCGTCGTCGTCTCGCGGGGTGGCGTCGTGGTCGAGCGTTTGTCCGCGGTGCCGGGCTCGTGGCGTTTGGCAGGCGTGTCCGAAGTAGTTGCCGCGGAATCCGTTGACTGCACGCGTGGCGCCGGCGCCTCGAGTGCGGGGCCCAGGATGTCGGTGAGAAAGGCGATCTCGGCAGCCGGGTTGCGGTCGGAGATCCACTCCCGGAGATGCGAGGGCCGTTCGGCCCGCAGTTGTGCCAGCGCGCTCAGCCGTTTGATGTCCTGTTCGGTCCAGGCGACGACCCGTCCGCCCCGATCGTGCAGTTCCTCGACCATCTGCCGGGTCTTGGGCCCGGTGGGCCAGGGATCTCGCCGCAGGATCACCAGGGTGCGTTCGATGTCGCCGAGGGTGAAACCGGAGGTCGTCGTCGCGCTCGACAGGCGCGTCTGGACGGCACGCGCGTTCGATGCCGCGATGGCACGGAAGCTCCAGGACTGCTCGATGTCCCGGTTCGGGTCGACGAGTTGTCGGATCCGCCCGTGCAGCGGACTCTTCGGTCCCGGCCGGGCATCGAGCTGCCAGCGGTCGGCGTCGCGGGACAGTGCCTGGATCCACGTCGCCAATCCGGCATGGAGCAGCGAGGGGACGATCCGGTCCTCGGTGTCGGGTACCAATGCGGGTAGCGGGTCGGCACGCCGGATCAACTCCGCGTACCGCTGGTCGAGCTTCGCGAACGCGGGATCGTCCGAGGTGGTCGTCGACGACGAGTCGGTTGACGACGATCCTGCAGACGACGATCCCGCCGACGACGACCCCGCAGACGACGACCCTGCAGACGACGATCCCGCCGACGACGCGCGCCCTCGAGCGGACGCTCCCGTGTCAGGAACGTCTGTCGTGGTGCGGGATTGGTTGATCAGGGCGAGTGTGCCCTGGCCGGCGGAGGTCTTGGACGTGGCGCCGGAGAGGTCGGTGATCTCGGCGAACGTGTCGCTGCGGAGCATCGCGGCGATCTGGCGGTCCACGGTCACCATCAGCTCGCGCGGGGTGTAATCGGTGGCCGCCGTCAGTGCGGTGTCGGTGACCGGCCAGGTGGGATGGGGCGGCGTGAATCCGACGCCGGCGAAACCCGGCGCGAAACGCCGGGCGAGCAGGAGCCGGCCGAAGTCCGCACTCGCGGGCCGTTGCAGGGTGGGTGGCAACCGGAACCGATCAACCGCTGATCGCATGACGTGTCCGGCGAGGTACTCCCACGCGGCGGTGATCGAGGAGACCACACATGTGGTCCGACTCATGGTGTCGCGCACCGACATCAGGCCGTGCGCCAGTTTCTCCACCTGTGATTCCTCGCCCGGCTCGGCGGTCTTGCCGGCCTCGATCAGGGTGTCGATCTGGTCGATCGCGAGAACCGCCGCATCGTCGAATGCGATGATCCGCGAGATGTTCTCGACGATTTCCTGATAACCGAGACGGGCATTGCGGATTCCCCAGGCGGCGAGTTCCTCCGCGTCGTCGATGTCCAGGTGCAGAAACGCCTCGCCGAGGTCTTTGGCCGCGAAGTCGTCGTACTCCAGCAGTACGAGCGCACGCAGGATGTGCTGCGAGCGGCGCCGGTGCCGCGAGTGGCGGGTGTAGACGCCGTGGACGAAGTCATCGAGGGCGGCGGGTGTCAGCGGCGCGCCGCCGGTCACGGCGTCACGTGTCCCGTCCGCGACCCCGGCGTCGATCGCGAGGCGGTGGAGGAGCTGATTCAGCTGCGAGCGGTGGCGGGGAGTCGGTCGGCCGAGGTCCTCGATGATCGCCACGAGCACCGAACGCCAGAAGTCGGTGGCGTCGAGCAGTTTGACGAGGAAGAAGTACCCGCCCTCCTCTTGGACACGATGCCGGACCCGGCCGAGGAGATGGGTCTTGCCGGATCCGGCCGGGCCGCGCACCGTGACCCCGATCGGACTCCCCGACGGCGAACGACGGGCGTCGTCGAAGGAACGGATGATGTCGACGATGGTGTCCTCGTGCAGGCCCCCGACGTGGAAGGGGTCGGCGGTGCCCCACACGTCGTCGGGGGTGTCGGCCCAGTTGAGGCGGATCGATTCCAGTGCGTGACGGGCGTCGGCGTCCATCGGATCAGCTCTCCTCGATCGCGAACAGATGGCACGATTGCGTGCCCACCGTCACCGCGGCCGCCCGGTCGGCCGGTGTCAGCAACGCCTGGTCTTCCTGCGGGATGAGGCTGACCCCCGGCGCGCGCTGGAACTCCACCATCGTGGCGTCGAAGACCTCGTCGCTCATCCCGGGCAGGTCGGCGCGGAGATCGGAGACGAGGACGAAGTCGCCCGCCGTGACGGCCCGGGCGCGGTAGGCGGCCGCGATCTGGTCGCGGGGATCGACGGTGGACGACGCCGGGTCGGACGCAGCCGTTGCGGTCGGGGTCGCGGGTTCCTCGGTGGCGGCGCGACGGGGGCGTCCGAACACCTCGTGCAGCCGCATGTCCTCGTCGTCGAGGTACCGGGCGAGGCCGGCGAGGACCGCGTACATGGCCTTCGTCGGTGCGGTCGATCTCTTCGGTGGCTCGGATGTCAGTTCGGCCGCGCACCAGGCCCACCCGCGGTCGGTCAGGGTGTGGAAGTACGCGCGGCGCGCGCCGAGTCGAGAGTCGACGAGGCCGAGGGCGTTGAGATGATTGCGAGCAGGCTTGTCCAGCGCGGCACCGAACTCCTTCAGTTCCGGGTTGGAGAGCTCTCGGGACTCGGCCAGCAGGACGAACAGCGCCGCACTCTGGATCGGCGTCAGCTGGGCGTGGTCCACGGATGCTCCTCGCGGGTCGAAGGGGGTCGGGCGGGCGTCGGTCGGGACGGTGCCGGTGGTCGGGAGCGCTCGGCGATCACGGCGGCCAGCTCTGCGACGACAAGGGACGTGTCGTCGAGAACGTGGTCGTTCGTGTAACGCAGAACGAGGTATCCGGCACGCTGAAGCATGTTGTCGCGACGTCGATCTCGCGCGTACTTTACCGGGCCGCGATGATCCGCGCCGTCGACCTCCACGACGACGCGTTCACTCGGCCACAGCAGGTCGACGATCACCGCGGGGTGGAGCGGATCGAGGTCGCGCGGACTCCGGTTCCACTGTCGGTCGCGAGCCCACGGTGCACGCGCGAGGGCGCGTTCGAGGGTTTGCTCGGCCTCGCTGTGCGGTGCCGGTCTCCCCGACGGACGCGAGGCGACGAGGACGGGCCTCGCCGAGGCCGACGACGGATCGGGCAGCGCCTCCACCGGACCGGGCGGCGGGAATCGCCGCCCCGCGGGTACTCCGATCCGGATGGCCGGCACCCTGGTGACCGCGGGCAGGGCGTCGGCGGTGAGCCACACGGTGAGGTCGGCGTGGTCGGCCAGCCATTCGTACGCGGCGGCGGCCGCGTGCTGGGCCCGCTCGGCCAACGCGGTGTCGGCGCGCACGGCCAGGACCACGGAATCCCGTCCGTATCCCCGTCGTAGGAGGAATGTCAGCGCGGCCGCCCGGGCGTCGTCGGCGGGGCCGGGGCCGGGACGTCGCGCGCCGGCGGCCGCACGGGCCAGATGGATGACGGCGGGCGAGGGGAAGCCGGCGTCCCGGCACAACAGGCGCGCCGTGGCCTCGGCGTCGTCGGCGTCGACCGGCCGGCCCGGCTCATGGCCCGGGAGCCAGACCGGGAAGAGGGCGACGACGATGTCCTCGAGCGCATCGAGGACCTCCCGGACGACCTCCCGGGCGGTGCGATCGCCGGGTCCGCGATGGTCCAGGAACACCGGTAGGTCAGCCGAGACCGAGTCGACGAGGTCGGCCAGGGCGAGGCCGTCGACGTCATCGACACGGAGCACGTGCCCGGGACGCACGGCCGCGTCGAGAGCTGACGGGCGGATGTTCATCGACGCCGACGATATCGCCCGAACCCGACAGCCGCCCGGTGGTCACGGGTGATCTGCGGACCGCCACCACCGCTCGACGGCAGTCCACCGACCGCGGATTGGACCTTGTGGTGCCCGCGGGCACTGCGTTTGACTGGACGTCGACGGCCGCAGGGCGTCGTTCGACCCTGGCGACCGGTGAGGAGGATTCTGTGGGTGCACCGCGAGCCATCGGCCGGCCGGTGGCTCGCTCGAACCTCGGGGTGAAGCAACTCGTCACGCTGCTCGGTGAGTGGGAGAGCGGCGACGCGGCCTACGCGGCCCTCGCCGCCCGCATCCGACTCCTCATCGACGACGGCCGGATCGCGACATACACGCGGTTGCCTGCCGAGCGAATCCTCGCCGATGCGCTCGGGCGGAGTCGGACCACGGTGGTGTCGGCGTACGGAGCGCTGCGCGAGGCCGGCTATCTGGTCAGCGTCCGGGGATCCGGCTCCGTCGCGATGCTCCCGCGGAGGGGTCCGGGCGCGGTTGCCGAGATCGACTTCGCGCACGCCGTTCCCGAACCGGTGCCCGGTCTCGAGGCGATCATCGAGCGGGTCACGGGCAATGTGCCCGACCTGCTGCGCCGGCCCGGACTCGACCTGGTGGGCGATCCGCTGCTACGCCGACGAATCGCCGATCGATACACCGACCGCGGACTGCCCACGACCCCGGCGCAGATCGTGGTGACCCTCGGTGGGCAACACGCCATCGCACTCGTCGCGCGGACCCTGCTCCGACGAGCCGACCGGGTGGTCGTCGAGACCCCGACCTATCCGCACGCCTACGAGGCGATCGCCGAGGCCGGCGGACGGCTCGTGTCGACGCCGGTCACCGCGGCCGGTTGGGACATGGACCACTTCCTCGAGATCCTCAACCGGATGCGACCCGAGATGGCTTATTGCATACCGGATTTCCAGAACCCGACGGGCGCCTCGATGCCGTCCGCCCACCGAGAGCGACTCGCCGACGCGGCGCGCCGGGCCGGGACCGCGCTGCTCGTCGACGAGACGACTGCCGAGCTCGACATCGATCGTCGGACGGACCATTTCCCGTTCGCCGCGCATGCGCCGGTGAGGTCCTCGGTGCCGGTGGTGACGATCGGATCGCTGGGCAAGACGGTGTGGAGTGGATTGCGGGTGGGATGGATTCGTGCCGACGAGGACATCGTCGACCGGATCGTCCGACGGCGACCCGCCGGTGACCTCGGTTCGCCGATCATCGACCAGCAGATCGCCGCCGAGGTCTTGGCCGGTTACGACGACCTGCTCGCGGTTCGTTCCGCGCAGCTTCGTATCGGCCGGGACACGCTCACCGGACTTCTACGAAATCATCTGCCGGAGTGGGAGATTCCCGACGTCAACGGTGGGTTGGCGATGTGGGTCGGGCTCGGGGCGCCGCTGAGTTCCGCGCTCGCGGCCGCCGCCCTGAACCGAGGTGTGCGGATCAGCGCCGGACCGAAGTTCGGCGTCGACGGGGCGCACGAACGCTACATCCGCGTTCCGTTCACCGAGGATGCCGACGACCTCGCCGCCGGCGTCGACGTGTTGCGGGACGTATGGGCATCACTTGATCGCCCGGGGGCACCGGACGCGTTGACGCGCCCGGCGTGAGAGATACCGACCGTCGCGGACTGCGTGCCGTTGCCGCACCGCACTTCTCGGCGGTGTGCCGGATGATGCTGTCCGTCGGCGATGCCGTCGCCGGACCCCGGCACCGGCCCGCGGCAGAAAATCAGTGGCGCCGCCCGGCGGAGTCGCGTCACCATGGGCGGGCAATTGAGTCCACGGATGCGCGGTTGGCATCTACCACCAGGTCGTGATCGGCGATTCAATACCGGCACACCATGTTCCGGCGTCAGGAGGTCGTCATGACCGCACTGCTCCTCGCGATCGTCAGCGGTATCATCCTGCTCGTCGTCGTCGCCCGCACGTTGATCGTCACCATCCGCGACGAACGGGGACGGGTGCCGTATCGCCCCGCGTACGACACCCGACGTCCGACGATGTGACGACGCGGGTGGGTGGCCGCGGCTACTCCGCCCGTTTGAGCACCGCGAGCACGGTCAGGAGCAGGATCTTGACGTCGAGCCAGAGTGACCAGTTCTCGATGTAGTAGTTGTCCCACTCGGCGCGGTCGGCGATGGAGGTCTGACCGCGCAGGCCGTGCACCTGCGCCCAGCCGGTGACCCCGGCCTTCACCCGGTGGCGCTCGCCGTATCGCCGGATCTGCACCTCGAACAGCGAGACGTACTCGGGACGCTCCGGGCGTGGACCCACGAGACTCATGTCGCCGCGGATCACGTTGAGTAACTGGGGTAGTTCGTCCATCGACGTCGAGCGCATGATCTTGCCGATCCTGGTGCGGCGGTCGACGCCCTCGACGCCGCCGGGTGCGCTGCCCTCGGTCGGCCGGAATTTCTCCGCGGCGGGGTCCTCGGGCCGCATCGAGCGGAACTTCAGGCAGTTGAACACCCGCGCGTCGCGACCCACCCGCGGCTGGGCGAAGAAGATCGGGCCCGGCGAGCTCAGCCGGACCAGCAGCATGAGCGTGAAGAACAGCGGTGAGATCGCGGCGAGGATCAGGGCTCCGACCACCCGGTCCCCGATGTGTTTGGTCCGGAACTGCCACCCCCGCGGGTTGGTGTGCGGGACCGACATCAGGGGCAGCCCGCCGATGTGATCGACCCGACTGCGGCGTCCGACGACGTCGAACATGCGCGGCACGATCCACACCTTCACCCCATGCCGGTGGGCGATACGGACGGCGGCGGTGAGCCTTTCGACATTGGTGACCGCGAAGGCCACGACCAGGACCTCGGCCTTCGTCGCCCGGATCGCGTCGTCGAGTTCGTCCACCCCGCCGAGCTGCGCGATCTCGTTGGTGGGTCCCTCGTCCCGATCGGCGCGGGGTGGCGCGCCGGCGGCCAGGATGCCGACCGGCCGGAGACCGTGCTCCGGCGCGGCCACCATGCGGCCGACGACCTGTGCGGTGATCGGCCCGTCGCCGATGATCAGCGTGGGGGACAGCAGATGACCGTTCTTGCGCAGGCTCCGCTGGATGATGTCGCGGATGAGACGACCGAACGGAACCCAGAACAGCGCCGACACCCACACCTTGGTGACCGCGGCGCCGGGTCTGTCGTCGGAGTAGGGGAGGAGCAGAGAACACAGCAGGATCATCGCGGTGATCGTGCACCCGGTCATGACCCGGCCGACCTCGTCGAGGAACCGGCGATTGAGCCCCCGACGGTAGACCCCGCGCAAGGAGAAGACGATCACGAGGATCGGCACGAAGGTGATGAGTGTCCACAACGGCGGGTTCGCGCCGCTGCCACTCCTCACCCACCAGATCCCGGCGGCCACCGCGATCGTCGCGGACAACACGTCGATCGACACGGTCACGATCGTGCTCAGGGGATCGTCGCGGATCAGCTCGTGAAAGGTGCGCCGACCGTTGGGCGACGAGTACACCGGGGTGCGCCTCGTGGTCTGCGGGAACTCGGCCTGCGATACACGGGTCGACAAGTCCACTCCATCCGAAAGAACAGCCCCCCGTCCGGTCGCCGCGGCGTAGAGCGCCGGCAGGTCCCCGACATCGACGTAACCGAGCCCGACCGCCGACGACGGGGCACCCGGGCCGGTCGAACCCGCGCCGCCGAGCACGCACGGAATGTCGAGGCGCCGGGCGACCGCCGCGACGAGTTCGACGTTCTTGCGGGGTTCGACGGTGCCGATCTGCATCACGAAGCGTTCCGGCAGATCGTATTTCGCCCGAACCCGTTCGACATCGGCCGGCGCGGGTGGGCGGGCCCAGTCGGCGGGCGCGAGTTCGGTGACGTGGGCATCCCGTCCGCAGGTCTCGCGGATTCGTTCGGCGGTGAACTCGGAGACGGCGATCAGCACGTCGGCCCGACGGAGGGTCGTGCGGACGAGTACGGATTCGCCCGCGGCGCGAAACCGGCTCGACGCGGACGACATGTCGAGCACCGACAGGTCGTGCACGGTCGCGACCGTGGTGGCGGGGCCGGCGACTGGTAGGTCGACGTCGAGACCGTGGAACACGCCGCCCGAGCGGGTGGGGAGTACGCCGAACACCGCCCGTCGGACACCGTCGGCGACGGGACGCTCCACCGGGGTGATCGCCGGGGGCAGTTCGCCGACCGCGTCGGTCTGCACGACTGCGGACAGGGCGGTGCCGTCGACGTGGCCGGGCAGTGCCCTCAGGAGTTCGCGGATGTAGGTCTGGACGCCGCTGCCTCCGGGACGAAGTGCAAGCGCACCGTACGTGATTCGTGTTGTGCCGTCGCGCATCCAGCAGCTCCCAACAGTAACCAGAAGTAGAAGTCGAGCGGGAAGATCTCGAAGTAGGTGGCGACCAGGCAGGCCACCATCGCCGCGACCATGGACGCACTGACACCCAGGACGAGGGCTCCATCCGGGTCGGGCATCCGGCGCGAGTACTGCACGCACCAGATGATCGCGGTCACGATCAGGGCCAGGAACAACCACAACCCGATCGGCCCGAGTTCGATGAGCAGCTTCACGTAGTAGTTGTCCGGCTGGTAGTTCTTCGACAACTGCTGCACGGTACCGCCGGCGCCGGCGGTGATCGTCCGCGTCGTGTCGCCCTGGGCCGCCGACATCGCGTCGGCCGCCGATCCGCTCGACGCCAGGCCGGTCCCGAGCGGGTGCACCCAGATGCTCGCGAAGATCTCACCCCACCCGGAGCCGCGCTGACTCAGGCTGCTCGACGAGAAGAACACCTTGGTGATGTTCGACGGCAGGAACGGCAGCGAGATGACGGCGACGACCCCGACTGCGAGCAGCGGGGCGATGAGGCGGCGGAAGCGAAGGGCCGCAAGCCAGATCACACCGACGATGAGGCCGAGGATCGCCGCCCGCACCACCGACGTGGCCATCGTGATCGCCATGACCGGCCAGCAGACGAGGAACAACCGGTTGCGCCGGCGGGCGGTGTCCGACAGCGCCACTGCTCCGCCGACGAGCAGGGCCAGCATGACGAAGAGTCCGAAACCGAAGGGCTGATTGAACGTGCTGAACGTCCGGAACAGCGGACCGCTCGTCCGCACCTGCTCGCCGAAGGTGTAGCCGAGTTCGACCAGCCGCGCCGGACCCAGGAGCTGCTGGCCGATGCCCACGAGGGTGGTGAGCACCCCGAGCGCCATGATGATCGAGACCAGTCGGTCGCGGTCGAGCGCGTCGAACGGCGTCAGCCATAGCGCGAGGACCACGAAGAGGTAGAAGAAGGTGACCTTGACGCCGTACAGCCCGATGGGGCCGTAGACGTAGAGCGCCGACACGACCCCGAACGCGACCAGCACGGCCGCGGCCGGCCACCACGGCAGCTGCAACGGCGGGTCCGTCCGGTCGGCGGGCCGGACCCGGCGATTGGCCGCGCAGATCAGCGTCAGCGCGAGGACGCCCTCCTTCCACGCCGAGGCGACGCCGGGCAACGGGGCGATGTCGAGGAGACCGTCGAGGGGGGTGAGCGCGGCCAAGACCAGGAGACCGCGTTGCGGACGCCGGTAGATGACGGCGACGAAGGCGACCGCGAGGACGAGGGCGACGAGTGCAGCGACCACGACCGGGAGGTGCGCCACGCCGACCTGCCTTTCCACGTGCCCCCGTGGTCTGTTCGAGCCCCCAGACCAACCATGGTGGCATCTCCGGGCTCCGTTTGTCCGGGGCAACACGGACACATGTCGCCCCGGACACGCCGGGAGGCCGCCGGCCGCAGGTCAGTGACCCGAGATGCGACGTGCCCGTCGCGGGCGGGTTCGGTCGGGCCCGGATTCGGTTGTGAGAAGGCGTGGTTGCGGGCGCGGGGGATCCAGGAGTTGCGGCATCCCCTTCACCGGCTGGTGCATCGGGAGCAGGGTGTAGCCGTCTTCCCATGGGAGGTGGCCGTGGTCGTCGGGCCAGACCACCTGCAGTTTCGGGTGGTCGGGGAACAACAGGTTCGCCAGGAGCAGCTCGTCGTGGTCGAGTTGCTCGATGAGTCGGACGGTCACGGCGACCGTCTGCAACGGGATGTCGGACTGCGCGGCGACGAGATCACGCCAGTCCTCCTGGTGGAGCAGGGCGCCC
This sequence comes from Gordonia sp. NPDC057258, assembly GCF_042668985.1. NCBI lineage: Bacteria > Bacillati > Actinomycetota > Actinomycetes > Mycobacteriales > Gordoniaceae > Gordonia > Gordonia sp. NPDC057258. Next base: position 153,778 of record NZ_JBHUXZ010000006.1, on the reverse strand, counting down.
AGTTCGTTCAGCACGTGCGTCGCGGTCAGGGGATCGACGCCGTAGATCGAGAGCTCCGGGATCGAGTGCAGCGAGAGTCCGGAGGTGTAGGAGAACCCGCACTCGGTTCGAGCACCTGCAGGCGGTGCGTCGAACTCGGCGTCCGCCTCGCCGACCGAGGTCACCTGCCAGCCGCAGCGCCGGATGGTCTCGATGGTGGAACGGATGAGCGGATTGGGATGCCACCGGGGCAGACCTCGGATCGCGGCAGCGTGGTCTGACATGGATCGCTCCTTTGTTCGACGGGTGCGAACATCAGAACACGAGGCCCCGACAATTCTCCCGACGCCGCAGCCGGGGAGGCGGGCGTCAGGTGTTCGCCGTGCGTCGGATGCCGAACACGGTGAACAGGGCCGCGCACGTGGCGAAGACGACCAGCAGTGCGAGCCCGATCGTGTAGCTGTGGGTGGTCGCGTCGTAGGTGGCCCCCATGACCATGGGCGGGAAGAAGCCGCCGAGCCCGCCGAGGGCACCCACGATCCCGGTGACCGAACCGACCCGCTCGGCGGGCGCGGCCTGCGCGACCCAGCTGAAGACCGACCCCGAACCGAGTCCCATGCAGACCGCCATCAGGACGAAGTCGAGACCGGCGGGTATCTCGAGGGGCGGCTTGGTGATCATCCACACGGCGAGCACGGCGGCACCGCCACAGGAGATCACGGTGATGATGCGCGGTCCGAAGCGATCGGACAGGACACCGCCGACGGGCCGGGCGATGACGGCCGCGATCGCGAAACCGGCGGTGCGCGTGCCGGCCGCCTGGAGGTCGAAGTCGTAGACGTCCTTGAGGTAGGTCGGCAGGTAGGTGCTGAAGGCGACGAAGCCGCCGAACGCCGCAGCGTAGAGAAAACCGAGCTGCCAGGTGATCGGCAGTTTGGCCGCACCGATCAGTTTGGGGACCACCGAGTCGTGGGACGCGGCCCACCTGGGTGAGTCGCGCATGAACAACCAACAGACCACGGCGACCACCGCGAGCGCGACGGCGATGATGATGTGCGTCGCGATGTATCCGAACCACGACACGAACCGGGGGGTGAAGAAGGCCGACAACGCCGTCCCGCCCATCCCGGCTCCGAAGACGCCGGTCGCGAACCCGCGCCGGGACTTGTCGTACCAGGCGTTCACGAAGGGGATGCCCACGGCGAACGTCGTCCCGCCGACGCCGAGGAAGAAGCCGGCGACGAGCAGCAACGCGTAGCTGTCGAAATGTCCGGCGGCGGCGACCAGCAGGACGAACGGAATGGTGGCGACCAGCAGAACGGTGAACATGAGGCGGCCGCCGAAGCGGTCGGTCAGTGCGCCGGTCAGGATTCGCCCGAGCGAGCCGACCAGGATCGGGATGGCGACGAGGATCGACTTCTGGGTGGCGCTCAGGTCGAGTTGGTCGGTGTAGACGACCCCGAGCGGACCGATGAGGTTCCAGGCCCAGAAGCTGATCGTGAACGCGAGTGTCGCGAGAGCGAGGTTCGTGGTCTGCGCACGCGAGCTGATGGCGGGCGTCGTGGTGTCGGTGCTCATCGATCACGATCCTTCACTCCGACGGGCGCCCACCCCGGCCGATGGGGCTGGTTACCCGGCGCGACACGTCGGTCGCGGCTTCGGTACACGATGTAGGGACGGAAGAGGTAGTGCACCGGCGCGGTGAAGATGTGCACCAGCCGGGTGAAGGGGACCATCGCGAAGAGGAGCATCCCGATCAGGATGTGCACGTGGAAACGCAAGGGCGCCGCCGCCATCGCCGTGACGTCCGGTTGCAGCACGAACAGTGAACGGAACCAGGGCGAGACGGTCTCGCGGTAGTTCACGCCGGGCGCGTGCGGGTCGAGCGTGCCGATCAGCGTGATGTAGGTGCCTGCCACCAGCGCCGTGACCAGCACCAGGTACATCGCCTTGTCGTTACGCGTGGTGGCCATGAACACCGGGCCGACGGTCCGTCTGCGGTACACCAGCATCGCGACCCCGACGAGGGTGGCGACGGCCGCCAGGATCCCGAAACCCCCGGCACCCCAGTGGTACAGCGTCTCCGAGACGCCGATGGCCTCCGTCCACGACTCCGGGATCAACAATCCGATCGCGTGGCCGATGATCACCACGAGCACGCCGTAGTGGAAGAGCGGCGACGCTATCCGCAGGAGGCGGGACTCGTAGAGCTCCGATGACCGCGTCGTCCACCCGAACTTGTCGTAGCGATAGCGCCAGATGGTTCCACCGATGAGCAGTCCTAGCGTCGCGTAGGGCACCACGCCCCACAGGAAGATGTCCACGGGTCACCTCACGCTCGGGTCGGGTTGATCGGCAGCAGGCGGGGATCGAAGGGTTCCAGGCCCACGGTCTCCGTCGGTGCGGGTGCGCACATCGCGAGCGCCGTGGCCCGGTCGGGTGGGGAGGGACTGGGCAGGGTGGCGCACACCGCCGCCACCGCCCCGGCGTACGGCGACTCCGCGCCGAGCAGGGCGAACCGGATCAATTCCAGTGCTGCACGGTGCTTCTCGAGCAGCTCGACGCCGCGGCCCGGATCGGCCCGCGCGCTGAACTCGAGCACGATCGGCAGATGGTCGGGCAGTTCACCGCGCAGGTCCACGAGAAATCCACTGTCGCGGTAGGCCTGCTTGAACTCGCCCAGCGACGCGCCCCGACGCCGGGTGTCCCCATCGGACCAGTACGACAGGTAGAGCGTGTGCCGTTTCGAGAGATCGAAGAGCTCGATGTACTCGCGGCGCAGCGCTGCCGGATCGCCACCGCCGAGGTGATCGACGGTCTGTCGCAGCAATTCTGTCGCCAGGGAGTCGTCCTGTTCGGCGAGGGCGGCCCGTATCAGATCGACGCGGCCGAGGACCTCGTCGTCGGGATAGCTCAGACACCAGGACGCGATCAACCGTATGACGGTGCCCTCGTCGGTCGCCCGCGAGCGACGTGCGAACAACCGTGGTCCCCTCATCGTGCTTCCTCGTCGGGAGTCGACGGCCCGGGTACGCGTTCGGGGAACAGGCCCGGCGGGGCCCCGTTGCCGTCCCAGTTGAGCAGGTTGGTCCGGCCCGCCATCGTGTGCTCGCCGGCCGCCGTGTCAGTGGTCTGACGCTGACGCAGCGCATGGAACGTCTCCACCGACACCGGCGCGGGACGACCGCTGGCCTCGCCGAACGGCGACGAGTCGAACATGCCGGGCCCGTCGTCGTAGTCGAGCGAACACCCCATCTCGTCCAGTTTCTCGGCCTGTTCGAGATGAGCCGTGGGGATCACGTATCGCTCTTCATATTTCGCGATCGCCATCAGGCGGTACATCTCGTACACCTCTTCCTCGGTCATCCCCACCGCGGCCGGTATTCCGGCGTCGGGTTCACGGCCCAGGGTCACGTCGCGCATGTACGAGCGCATGGCGGCCAAGCGGCGCAACACCGTGTCGATGACGACCGTGTCACCGGCGGTGAACAATTCGGCCAGGTACTCCACCGGAATCCGAAGGGCCTCGATCGCGCCGAACAGCGTTCCCGCGCCCTCGGCGTCGTGACCCTGCTCGGCGAGCAGGTCGACGATCGGCGACAGCGGTGGGACGTACCAGACCATCGGCATCGTGCGGTATTCCGGGTGCAGCGGGAGCGCGACACGGTACTTCTTCGCCAGCGCGTAGACCGGCGATCGGCGCGCGGCCTCGAGCCAGTCGTCCGGGATGCCGTCGCGTCGAGCGGCGGCGATCACCGCCGGATCCTCGGGGTCGAGCATCAGATCGAGTTGCGCCTCATACAGATCGCGATCATCGGGGACCGAGGCGGCCGCAGTCACGGCGTCGGCGTCGTAGAGGAAGATGCCCAGGTAGCGAAGCCGGCCGACGCACGTCTCGGAACACACCGTCGGCTGCCCGACCTCGATGCGCGGGTAACACAGCGTGCATTTCTCGGCCTTGCCGGATTTGTGGTTGAAGTAGATCTTCTTGTACGGGCAGCCCGTGATGCACTGCCGCCAGCCGCGGCAGCGGTCCTGGTCGACGAGCACGATGCCGTCCTCGCTGCGTTTGTAGATCGCACCGGAGGGGCACGACGCCATGCATGACGGATTGAGGCAGTGTTCGCAGATCCGCGGCAGATAGAACATGAAGGTCTGCTCGAAGCCGAACTTCACCGCGTCTTCGGAATCGCGCCGGAGCTTCTCGACGATGGGGTCGCGCTCGGCGAGTTCCGGTGCACCGCCGAGGTTGTCGTCCCAGTTCGCCGACCAGGTGACCTTGGTGTCCTTGCCGGTGAGCAGGGACTTGGGACGGGCGACCGGGAAATCGTCGCCGAGCGGGGCGTCGATGAGGGTCTGGTAGTCGTAGGTCCAGGGTTCGTAATAGTCCTCGATGGTCGGCTGGACCGGACTCGCGAACAGGGTCAACAGCTTCCGCACGCGGCCGCCGGCGCGCAGGCGCAGCCTGCCGTTGCGGTTGAGGACCCAGCCGCCCTGCCAGGTCTCCTGGTCGTCGTACCGTCGCGGATACCCCTGTCCGGGACGGGTTTCGACGTTGTTGAACCACACGTACTCGGTGCCGGACCGATTGGTCCACGCCTGCTTGCAGGTCACCGAGCAGGTGTGGCACCCGATGCACTTGTCGAGGTTCATCACCATCCCGACCTGGGCCATGACCCGCATCAGTACGTCACCTCCTGGCTGCGTTTGCGGATGGTCGAGACCATGTCGCGTTGATTGCCGGTCGGTCCGAGATAGTTGAAGGCGTAGGACAACTGGGCGTAACCGCCGATGAGGTGGGTCGGTTTCACCAGCAGCCGCGTCGGCGAGTTGTGGATGCCGCCCCGGCGGCCCGTCGCCTCCGACTTCGGGACGTCGATCGTGCGTTCCTGGGCGTGGTGGACGTAGCAGACCCCGGCCGGCATGCGATGGCTGACGATTGCACGGCACACGAAAACGCCGTTGGCGTTAATGCATTCGATCCAGTCGTTGTCGGCGACGTCGATCGAGGCGGCGTCCTGGGGACTCAGCCAGGCGATCGGCCCGCCGCGGGAGAGCGACAACATGAATAGGTTGTCCTGGTACTCGGAGTGGATCGACCACTTGGAGTGTGGCGTCAGGTACCGCACCGTGATCTCCCGGGCGCCGTCGGGTCCGAGCTTGGGTTCGCCGAACAGGCGGTGCATGTCCAGCGGCGGCCGGTAGATCGGGAGCGACTCGCCCATGTCGATCATCCAGTCGTGGTCCAGATAGAAGTGCATCCGTCCGGTGAGCGTGTGAAACGGCTTGAGCCGCTCGATGTTCACCGTGAACGGTGCGTACCGGCGGCCGCCGGTCTCCGACCCGGACCACTCCGGCGACGTGATCACCGGCACGGGTGCCTTCTGGGTGTCGGCGAAGCGGATGCGCTTCTCCTCCGAACCGCGCGCGAGGTCGTCGAGGCGGAAGCCGACGCGTTGCTGCAGCTGTTCGAAGCCGGCCACCGCGAGTTCGCCGTTCGTGGTGCCCGACAACGTCAGGATCGCCTCGGCGAGTTTCTCGTCGGTGTCGATGGCCGGTCGTCCGTCGCCGGCGCCGCCGAGCATCACGCCGTTGGATTCGGCGAGTGTGCGTGTTTGTTTCTCGAGCGGGTAGGTCACGTTCTTGACGGTGAAGCCGAGGGTGTCCGCGAGCGGTCCGATGGACGCCAGCTTGTCCGCGATCGCGGTGTAATCCCGTTCCACCACGGTGAAGTTCGGCATGTTCCGGCCTGGCTGTCCGACAACGCCGTCGTGTCGCCAGTCCAGAATCCGGCCGTGCGGTTGTGCAACCTCGCCGGGGGTGTCGTGCTGCAGAGGGACGCTGACGAGATCGCGCCGTGTACCGAGGTGGGTGCGTGCCAGGTCCGACAGCTTGCGTGCGAGCCGGTGGAACAGGTCGAAGTCGGACTTCGCCTCCCACGGCGGGTCGATCGCCGGCGTGAACGCGTGGACGAACGGGTGCATGTCCGTCGAGGACAGGTCGTGCTTCTCGTACCAGGTCGCAGCAGGCAGGACGATGTCCGACAGCAGCGTGGTCGAGGTCATCCGGAAATCCGCCGACAGCAGCAGGTCGAGCTTCCCCTCCGGAATGTCGTCGTGCCAACGGATCTCGGCAGGCCTCGGGGTCTCGGGTTTCTCGGCGCCGAGCACGTTGTGGTGGGTGCCGAGCAGGGTCCGGAGGAAGTACTCGTTGCCCTTCGCCGACGAACCGAGCAGGTTGGACCGCCACAGCACGAGGGTCCGGGGCCAGTTCTCGGGTGCGTCGACGTCGGTGATGGCGGATGTCAGTTGGCCGTTCTGCAGACGCTCTGCGACGTAGGACGCCGGATCGGCGGCGTCACCGCGATCCACGGCGGCGGTCGCCTCGTCGGCGACGTCGAGAGGGTTGGTGGAGAACTGGGGATAGAAGGGCATCCAGCCGAGCCGCGCCGACTGGGCGATGGCGTCGGCGGTGTGCTCGTGGTCCATCGTGCCGCGCGACAGCGGGGAGGCGAGTGAGGATGTCGAGTACCCGTCGTTGCGCCATTGCCCGGTGTGCATGTACCAGTACGAGGTCCCGGTCATGGTCCGCGGCGGGCGCGTCCAGTCCAGCGCGTTCGCCAGCGAGATCCAGCCCGTGATCGGACGACACTTCTCCTGCCCGACGTAGTGCGCCCAACCGCCGCCGTTGCGGCCCATGCATCCGGTGAGGATGAGCAGGGACAGGATCGCCCGATAGGTCGCGTCGCCGTGGAACCACTGGCAGATCCCGGCGCCCATGATGATCATCGAGCGGCCGCCGGATTCCTCGGCGTTGGCGGCGAATTCGCGCGCGACGCGAATCGCCGCCGCGGCCGGCACGCCGGTGATCTCGGCCTGCCACGCCGGTGTGTACGGCGCCGATGCGTCGTCGTAGCCGGTGGGCCACTCGCCGGGGAGCCCGTCCCGGGTGACGCCGTACTGCGCGAGCATCAGATCGAAGACGGTCGTGACGAGCCGTCCCCCGATCCGCCGCGCGGGGACACCTCGGCGGACCACGGCGCCGCTGCCGTCGGGGGCGTCGAAGACCGGGAACGCGACTTCGACGAATTCGGCCGCATCGCTCATGAGTGTCAGCGCGGGTTGCGCGCCACCGAGATCGAGATTCCATCGCCCCGCACCGGAGTCGGCGTACCGGAACCCCATCGAGCCGTTGGGCACCACCGGCTCATCGCGTGCCTCGTCCCAGCACACCGTCTTCCAGACGTCCTCGGAGGCAACATGTTCCGCGCCGGGCAACTCGTCGGCGGTCACGAACTTCCCAGGGACGAATTTTCCGGGGACGTCGGTGCCGGTCGAGTCACCGTCCGGCCCGCCCGGTTTTTCGTCCAAGTGGATCAGGAACGGCAGGTCGGTGTAGCGGCGCACGTAGTCGTCGAAGAACCCGGTCGAGCGCCGGACGAAGAACTCGGTGAGGATGACGTGTCCCATCGCCATCGCGAGCGCCCCGTCGGTGCCGGCCTGCGCGGGCAGCCATTCGTCGGCGAACTTGGTGTTGTCGGCGTAGTCGGGGCTGACCGAGACCACCTTGGTGCCGCGGTAGCGCACCTCGGCCATCCAGTGCGCGTCCGGGGTCCGCGTCACCGGGACGTTGGAACCCCACATCATCAGGTACGTCGCGTCCCACCAGTCCCCGGACTCCGGGACGTCGGTCTGGTCGCCGAACACCTGGGGACTGGCCACCGGCAGATCGGCGTACCAGTCGTAGAACGAGGTCATCACCCCGCCGATCAGCTGGATGAACCGGGTGCCGACGCAGTGGCTGACCATCGACATGGCCGGGATCGGGGAGAAACCCGCGCACCGGTCCGGACCGTGGGCCTTGATCGTGTGGACGTGCGCTGCCGCGGCCATCTCGACGGCCTCGTCCCAGGAGACGCGAACGAGCCCGCCCTTGCCCCGTGCGCGCTGGTAGGAGCGTCGGCGCAGCGGGTCTCCGACGACGTCGGCCCACGCCAGCACGGGATCGCCGAGCCGGCGCTTCGCCTCGCGGAACATCTCCACCAGCACACCCCGGGCGTACGGGTGTCGGACCCGGGTGGGGGAGTAGGTGTACCAGGAGAAGGCCGCGCCCCGCGGGCACCCGCGGGGTTCGTACTCGGGCCGGTCCGGGCCCACCGAGGGGTAGTCGGTCTCCTGGGTCTCCCAGGTGATGATCCCGTCTTTGACGTAGACCTTCCACGAGCAGGAGCCCGTGCAGTTCACGCCGTGTGTCGAGCGCACGATCTTGTCGTGGCTCCATCGATCCCGGTAGAAGACGTCACCCGCCCGACCGCCGTCCCGGAAGACGACACGACGATCGTCGGTCTCGTCCCATCGGGTGAAGAACCTGCCGATGTCCAACAGTGCGGTGGCTGCAGAACCCTGTACATCTTCTGACCGGGCCATGAGCGACACCATACGGAGGGTCGGCAATTGTTTCTTCCCGAATCGCAAAGTCGATCAGATATGCCGAAAACGTTTGTGGGAAATACACCCGTCGGTCATTCGGGAAACAATCTGGTCGCTTAGGTCAACGCGTGGCAACCGTCAACAGGATCGCCGAGTCCTCTTGTGCGGTCAGGCCGTGACGCGTCGACGGAATGGTCACCAGGTCGCCGGTGGCGCCCTCCCACCGGCCGGCCGGATCGCCGTCCGCCGAGGTCAGGACGACACGCCCGCGCAGGACCTGCAGCGTGGCCTCGGTGGGACTGTCGTGATCCGACAGTGCCGCGCCCGCGACCAGTGCGATCACCGTTTGTCGAAGATGTCGAGAAGAGTTGCCGTGCAACGTATGAGAGGCCCGTCGGCTCGACGCTTCGCGGGCCGAGGACAGGAGCTCGTCGACGAGCTCGGGAAGATGAGTCGAATCCACGTGTTCCACCATGACATCGCGGCGCGGCGACGAGGTGATGTTCGGCGGATCGAGGCCAGTTCGTTGTTACGCTGTCGACCGACGCGGTGATCCTGCCGCCTGGAATAGGCCACACAATCGTTGCGAAAACACCCGGTGATGACGGGCTCGCACCCATGAGAGTCCGGCGATGAGACGATTTCGGAAAATGGTTCCGCGAAATGATTCGAGAATCGAACTGTCGATTCCGTACAGAACCGATCGGCGCCCGTCGGATGGCTTCTGGTCCGCGCGCCGGAACTGTGGTCAGCCGAGCCGCATCCGGAGCAGACGATCGTCCCCGTCGGCCGGCCGGCCGCGTCCGTCGGTGTTGCTCGTGCCGAACCACAGTGAGCCGTCGGGCGCGGCGGCCACGACGCGCAGCCGGCCGAACTCGTCGGCGTACCTGCTCACCGGCTCGCCGGCGGCCGACCCCGTGAGCGGTATCTCCCACAGCCGCCGGCCGCGGAGCGCGGCCATGTAGGCGCGGTCGCCGATGATCGCCAGCCCGGCCGGGGACGCCTCCTGCGTGGTCCAGGTGGCGGCCGGCGCGACGAACCGCGGATCATCGGAATCGCCTTCGACCTCCGGCCACCCGTAGTTGCCACCCGGTCGGATCAGATTGAGCTCGTCACGACGGTTCTGTCCGAACTCACTGGCCCACAGCCGGCCTGCGCCGTCGAAGGCCAGGCCCTCGACGTTGCGGTGCCCGTACGAGTGGACCTCGTTGCCGAACGGGTTGCCCGGCCACGGGCGGCCATCCCGGTCCACCCGCAGGATCTTGCCGTTCAACGCGGTGACGTCCTGGGCGACCTCGGGTACGGCGGCATCGCCGACCGCGACGAACAGGCTTCCGTCCGAACCGAAGGCGAGGGCGCCGCCGTGATGGTTGTAGGCCGCGTCGAGTCCGGTGATCAGCGGTCGGGGACGGGTGAGCCGGTCGCCGTCGAAGTCCAGGCGCACCAGCCGATTGTCGGTGGCGGTCGTGTAGTAGACGAACACCGCGCTCTCGTCGCCTGGCGCCACCGCGATGCCCTGCAACCCGCCTTCGCCGCGGGGAGCGGCGTCAGCGAACTCGCCGACGGTCCGGACCTCACCCCCAGGGGACACCCGGACGATCGTGGCGTCGTCGCGCTGGGTGACGAGGGCATCGCCGTCACCGAGGAAGGCCAGCGCCCACGGCACGTTCAGCCCGGATGCGACGGTCTCGACCGACGCGGCGTCTGCGGACGTGCCCGTCGGACCCGAGCCGGATCGATCCCGCGTCGGCGGATCGTCGGTGGCGCACCCGGTCACCAGCGACGTACCGGTGATGCCGAGCAGCCCGGCCCCGAGCAGGCCCGTTTTGAGGAGTTTGCGTCGATCCATACCCTCGATGGTGCCTGATGGTCGCCACTGCCGACCGGTGCCGATTTGGGTCTACGCTGCGGATTCCCTACACTAGACCGGTTGCCTGTGCACCTCAGGTGTCCGGGACACAACTGAATAGTCTCCGGTGCCGGCGAAAAGCCAAGGGCATCGGCGGCGAGAACCTTCTCCAAACAACTATCCACTTCGTGGAAGGCCCACCGCAGGTCACCGGGATTTTTCCGGCCACCGGCGCTGTATGGGAACCGCTACGAGAAAGGTTGACGGTCACCCATGACCATGACTGACCCGATCGCAGACTTCTTGACGCGTCTGCGTAACGCCAACTCGGCGTACCACGACGAGGTGACACTGCCCTCGTCGAAGATCAAGGTGAACATCGCCGAGATCCTCAAGCGCGAGGGCTACATCACCGACTACCGCACCGAAGACGCGGAGGTCGGGAAGAACCTCGTCGTCTCCCTGAAGTACGGCCCGAGTCGCGAGCGCTCCATCGCCGGTCTGCGCCGCGTCTCCAAGCCCGGTCTCCGGGTCTATGCAAAGTCCACCAACCTGCCCAAGGTTCTGGGCGGCCTCGGCGTGGCCATCATCTCCACGTCGTCGGGCCTGCTCACCGATCGCCAGGCAGCCAACCAGGGCGTGGGCGGCGAAGTCCTCGCCTACGTCTGGTAGGGGAGGTAACAACACATGTCGCGTATCGGAAAGAACCCCATCGAGATCCCCGCGGGCGTGGACGTCACCATCGACGGCCAGAACGTCACCGTGAAGGGCCCCAAGGGTGAGCTCTCGCTCACCGTCTCCGAGCCCATCTCGGTCGCCAAGGAGGACAACTCCATCGTCGTGACCCGCCCCAACGACGAGCGTCGCAGCCGCGCGCTGCACGGCCTGAGCCGTTCGCTCGTGAACAACCTCGTCGTGGGCGTCACGCAGGGCTACACCAAGAAGATGGAGATCTTCGGTGTCGGTTACCGCGTGCAGGCCAAGGGCAGCGACCTCGAGTTCGCGCTCGGTTACAGCCATCCCGTGCCGATCGAGGCCCCGGCGGGCATCACGTTCGCCGTGGAGTCCCCGACGAAGTTCTCGGTCTCGGGTATCGACAAGCAGCAAGTCGGCGAGATCTCGGCGGTCATCCGCCGCCTGCGTCGTCCGGACCCCTACAAGGGCAAGGGCATTCGCTACGAGGGTGAGCAGATCCGTCGCAAGGTCGGAAAGACGGGTAAGTAAGCCATGAGTGATTCAGCTACCAAGACAGTGCGCAAGCCGATCGGCAAGGACGTCTCGACGCGTCGTCGCAAGGCGACCGGCAACCGTCACTTCCGCCTCCGCAAGAAGGTCAGCGGAACCCCGGCCCGTCCGCGTCTCGCGGTCAAGCGCAGCTCGCGCCACATCCACGTCCAGTTGATCGACGACCTGGCCGGCAAGACGCTGGCCGCGGCATCGACGATCGAGGCCGATGTGCGTGCGGCCGGCGGCGACAAGTCCGCGCAGGCCCGCAAGGTCGGCGAGCTCATCGCCGCCCGCGCCAAGGCTGCCGGCGTCGACGCCGTCGTGTTCGACCGTGGTGGCAAGGACTACCACGGCCGGATCGCCGCGCTCGCCGACGCCGCCCGCGAGGGAGGCCTGAGCTTCTGATGACCATCTCGAACAGCTACACCCACATGACCGGAGGGAACCTCTGATGCCCGGACGTCAGCGTGACGGCGGAAACGGACCCGCCGGTAACGACAACAACCAGAACAACCAGGGCGGCGGCAACGACCGTCGCGGCGGTGGCCGCGGCGACCGTCGCGATCGTGGCGGCCGCGACCAGGACCGCAACCAGCTCGAGCGCGTGGTGACCATCAACCGCGTCTCGAAGGTGGTCAAGGGTGGACGTCGTTTCTCGTTCACCGCTCTCGTGGTCGTCGGCGACGGCCAGGGCATGGTCGGCGTCGGCTACGGCAAGGCCAAGGAAGTCCCGGCCGCGATCCAGAAGGGTGTCGAGGAAGCTCGCAAGAACTTCTTCCGCGTGCCCCTGATCGCCGGCACAGTGACCCACCCGGTCCAGGGTGAGGCCGCCGCCGGTGTCGTCATGCTCCGCCCGGCCAGCCCCGGTACCGGTGTGATCGCCGGTGGCGCGGTGCGTGCCGTGCTCGAGTGCGCGGGCGTCCACGACGTCCTCGCCAAGAGCCTCGGCTCGGACAACGCCATCAACGTCGTGCACGCCACCGTCGCGGCACTCAAGATGCTGCAGCGTCCCGAAGAGGTCGCGGCCCGCCGCGGTCTGCCGATCGAGGATGTCGCTCCGGCCGGTATGCTCCGCGCTCGCGCAGGACAGGGGGTCTGATCATGGCTCAGCTGAAGATCACTCAGGTCAAGGGCACCATCGGTACCAAGAGCAACCAGCGTGACAGCCTGCGGACCCTCGGACTCAAGGGCATCCGCCAGACCGTCACCCGCGAGGACACGCCGATCAACCGCGGCCTCATCAACGCGGTTCGTCACCTCGTGACAGTCGAAGAGGTTCAAGCATGACCATCAAACTCCATCACCTTCGCCCCGCTCCGGGGTCGAAGACCGACAAGACCCGCGTGGGTCGCGGTGAGGGGTCCAAGGGTAAGACCGCCGGTCGCGGCACCAAGGGCACCAAGGCACGCAAGAACGTGCCCGCCGGCTTCGAGGGTGGCCAGATGCCGATCCACATGCGGCTGCCGAAGCTCAAGGGCTTCACCAACCGCAACCGGATCGAGTACCAGGTCGTCAACGTCGGCGACATCGCCCGCCTGTTCCCGCAGGGCGGCACCATCGGCGTCGACGAGCTCGTCGCGGCCGGCGCCGTTCGCAAGAACAAGCTGGTGAAGGTTCTCGGCGACGGTGACCTGTCGGTCAAGGTCGACATCACCGCCGACAAGTTCACCGCCTCCGCCAAGGAGAAGATCGCCGCTGCCGGTGGCAGCGTCACCGAACTCTGACGGACACACACCGCGGTCGGGCGGCAGCATCGC